>NZ_JBXAJM010000028.1:0-27667 GCF_058797315.1 Pseudomonas sp. GW823-FHT02F05 | reverse complement strand
CGATAGCGGTGTAACAGTCACAGGTGTTTTTGACTGCAACACCGCTATCGCAGGCAAGCCAGCTCCCACAGTTGATCTGTGATGCGCTTGAGTTACTTCTTTTGCTTCGGGATCCGCACCAACTGCGTATCCGAATAGATGTCATGCCAGCTGCGTTTGTGTTTATCGAACAACGACCAGATAAATCCCAACCCCACGCACAGCCATGACGCAATCGACACCACAAAACGCAGCAGTGCCTGCCACAGGCTGATCCGCGACCCGTCGGCGTTCTGCACGCGCACGCCCCACACCTGCATGCCCAGGGTTTGCCCCGAATGAGTCCAGAACTTGGCGAAGAACCCGAAGAGCACGAACAGCAGGATCGTGGACAGCAACGGGTCACCGTCCAGCGCGCCGGATTCGGTGAGCGTGCGCATCTTCGCTTCGCCCACGAAGGCGATCCACACCAGCTTGTAGATAAAAGCGGTGACGATCAGCAGTGCGGTACATAAAAGAAAGTCGTAGAACATCGCTGCCAGGCGGCGGCCCAGGCCAACGGCGGGGAATTCGCCCTGGGGGCTCAACAGGGGTTTGGACATGGCAGGGCTCTCTGGAGAAAGCACGCAGTTTACGCAATGGCGCCCATAAAAAAGCCCCTGATGTCATATCAGGGGCTTTTTGTCGCAGGTAAGGGTCAGGCTTCTGCGTGGACTTCGTCAGCCTGCATGCCTTTCTGGCCCTGCACAGCGACGAAAGTCACTTTCTGGCCTTCCTTCAGGCTCTTGAAGCCATTGCCCTGAATAGCGCGGAAATGCACGAACAGATCCGGGCCGCTTTCAGGAGTGATAAAACCAAAGCCTTTTTCGTCGTTGAACCACTTGACGGTACCGCTCTGACGCTCAGCCATTTTCTTCTTTCCTTTGACGCTAAAAATTAATGACAGCCCCTTTCAAACGAAAGAGTACTGGGCTGGGTTGCAGGAAAGTAAGAGACGTCGAACGGGTTGTAGCAAACTACTTGAGCTACTGCCCAGGTCCAGGTTCCAAGCGACCCATGCAAACACAGTGGGCAAACTCTACGCCAACTAATATGAAAAAAACAAGCCCTTGTGCAGGCCCTGATTTTACTGGGGCTCATGACACTTTGTTGAATGTTCTGATACTGGCTTATTCGATAGATCTATTCACTTGTTATAGGGCCTCAGCTATAAAAAGCCTATCGTGAATGCACTGTTTTATGGCGGTTGCGTTACAGTTTAGTGCACGTTAACGCAACCGCGTTACTTATAGAAACAGTCAATCAGCCACGGTAGTAACGTTGCGGAACAAATGGCATTTTACTTACACGCAGTGGCACCTTTTTCCCACGTACCATTGCGCAAACTTCGGTATCCAGTGCGACAAATGCGCTGTCCAGGTAACCCATTGCCAGAGGGCCGCCCAAGGTTGGACCAAAGCCCCCGCTGCAGACGCTGCCGATAACCGTACCTTGTGCATCGACAATTTCAGCGCCTTCACGCACCGGGGTACGCTCCTGCGGCAGCAGGCCTACGCGTTTGCGCGCCACACCGGTTTGCTGCTGAGTGAAGATGCGGTCGGCGCCAGGGAAGCCGCCGGCCCGTGCGCCATCGGCACGCCGAGCCTTGGAAATCGCCCACAGCAGGCTGGCTTCGATTGGCGTGGTGTCGGTGTTCATGTCGTGGCCGTACAAACACAAGCCGGCTTCCAGGCGTAGCGAATCGCGAGCGCCCAGGCCGATCGCCTGCACTTCGGTTTCGGCCAGCAGGCTGCGGGCCAGGCTCTCGGCATTGGCGGCCGGCACGGAGATTTCAAAACCGTCTTCACCGGTGTAGCCGGAGCGGCTGACGTAGCAGTCCACGCCCAGCAAACGCAGGGTGGCGAATTGCATGAAGGTCATCTGAGTGACTTCAGGGGCCAGGCGCGCCAATACTTTCACTGCCGCAGGGCCTTGCAGGGCCAGCAGGGCGCGTTCTTCGAACAGCGGTTCGATGGTGCATTGGTCGCCGATATGTGTACGCAGGTGCGCCAGGTCCTGGTCCTTGCAGGCGGCGTTGACCACCAGGAACAATTCGTCGTTGCCCAGGTTGGCGACCATCAGGTCGTCGAGGATGCCGCCTTGCTCATTGGTGAACATCGCATAGCGCTGCATGCCTACTGGCAGGTCGATGATATCGACGGGCACCAGGGTCTCCAGAGCCTTGGCGGCATTCGCGCCAGTGAGACGAATCTGGCCCATGTGGGAGACGTCGAACAACCCGGCCTGTTCACGGGTATGCAGGTGTTCCTTCATCACGCCCAATGGATACTGCACCGGCATGTCGTAGCCGGCGAAGGGCACCATGCGTGCGCCCAGTTCCAGGTGCAGGGCATGCAATGGGGTTTTCAACAGGGTTTCGGTGGACATATTCAACTCCTGAAAAACGTGCCGACGCGCTTGTGGGCGTCAGCACTCGATAATGTTGACCGCCAAACCGCCACGGGCGGTTTCCTTGTATTTGCTTTTCATGTCGGCGCCCGTCTGGCGCATGGTGCGGATGACCTTGTCGAGGGACACAAAGTGCTGCCCGTCGCCACGCAGGGCCATGCGCACCGCATTGATCGCCTTCACCGAGCCCATGGCATTGCGCTCGATGCACGGCACCTGCACCAGCCCGCCAATTGGGTCGCAGGTCAGGCCGAGGTTGTGTTCCATGCCGATCTCGGCGGCGTTTTCCACTTGGGACACGCTGCCGCCCAGCACTTCGCAGAGTGCGCCTGCGGCCATGGAACAGGCCACGCCGACTTCGCCCTGGCAACCGACTTCGGCGCCTGAGATCGAAGCGTTTTCCTTGTACAAAATGCCGATGGCGGCCGCGGTGAGCAAAAAGCGCACTACGCCGTCTTCGTTCGCGCCGGGGATAAAACGCATGTAGTAATGCAGCACGGCGGGAATGATCCCGGCCGCGCCGTTGGTGGGCGCGGTGACCACGCGCCCGCCATTGGCGTTTTCTTCGTTGACCGCCAGCGCATACAGGTTGACCCAATCGAGCACCGACAGCGGGTCGCGCAGCGCCGACTCCGGGTTCTTGCACAACTGCCTGTGCAAGGCCGCTGCCCGGCGCTTGACCTTCAAGCCTCCGGGCAAGATGCCTTCGTTGCGACAGCCGGCATCGACGCAATCCTGCATGACCTGCCAGATCTTCAACAAACCGCTGCGGGTTTCGGCTTCCGGGCGCCAGGCACTTTCATTGGTCAGCATCACCTGGCTGATAGACAGGCCATAGGTGGTGCAGTGGCCGAGCAAGTCCTTGGCGTGTTTGAACGGGAAGGTCAGGGGGGTAGCGTCTTCGACGATACGGTCGGCGCCCGCCGCGTCTTCATCCACCACGAAACCGCCACCGACCGAGTAGTACTCGCGGCTGCGGGTCTGGATGCCGGCGGCGTCAAAGGCACGAAAGATCATGCCGTTGGGATGATAGGCAAGGGGCTTGCGAATCATCGCCAGGTGTTCTTTCTCGTTGAACGCAATGCTGTGTTCGCCGAGCAGGTTGAGGCGCCCGTCACTGCGCATCTGCGCCAGGCGTGCTGCCACGGTTTCGGTATTCACGGTGTCCGGGTGTTCGCCTTCCAGGCCCAGCAACACAGCCTTGTCGCTGCCGTGGCCTTTGCCGGTGGCGCCCAGTGATCCGTAGAGTTCCACCTTGATGCCGGTGGTGGCCTCCAGCAGGTTGTCACGCTTGAGCCCCTCGACGAATCGAGCAGCGGCACGCATCGGGCCGACGGTGTGGGAACTTGAGGGGCCGATGCCAATCTTGAACAGGTCGAACACGCTAAGGGACATGGTTGTTCTCCGGTTTCTTATTATTTTCTGAAAGCCGACTCGGTCAATGTGGGAGCCGGGCTTGCCCGCGATAACGGTGGGTCAGGCAACATCACTGTCGGCTGATACACCGCTATCGCAGGCAAGCCAGCTCCCACACTGGCCGCGTATCTCCCGTCAGATCAGGCGTAGCTCTCGATAGAAGGGCACGCACACACCAGGTTGCGATCTCCAAACACGTTGTCGACCCGGCCAACCGGCGGCCAGTACTTGCCTTCGATCAATGAAGCCACCGGGTACACCGCTTGTTCACGGCTGTATGGGTGGCTCCATTCGCCCACCAGTTCCGCAGCCGTGTGCGGCGCGTTCTTGAGGGGGTTGTCGTCTTTGTCGAGGGTGCCGTTTTCTACCGCGCGGATCTCTTCGCGGATGGCGATCATGGCGTCGCAGAAGCGGTCCAGCTCTTCCTTGGATTCACTTTCGGTGGGCTCGATCATCAAGGTGCCGGCCACCGGGAACGACATGGTCGGCGCATGGAAACCAAAATCGATCAGGCGCTTGGCCACGTCGTCCACGCTGATGCCGCTGCTGTCTTTCAACGGGCGCAGGTCCAGGATGCATTCGTGGGCCACCAGGCCATTGCTGCCGGTGTACAGCACCGGGTAGTGCTCTTCCAGGCGACGGGAAATGTAGTTGGCATTCAGGATCGCCAACTGCGACGCACGCTTGAGGCCGGCGCCGCCCATCATGCTGATGTACATCCAGGTGATCGGCAGAATGCTCGCGCTGCCGAACGGCGCAGCGCACACCGCGCCTTCCTTGCGTTCCATGGCGGCGTGGCCGGGCAGGAATGGCGTGAGGTGCGACTTGACGCCAATCGGGCCAACGCCCGGGCCGCCACCGCCGTGGGGAATGCAGAAGGTTTTGTGCAGGTTCAGGTGGGACACATCGCCGCCGAACTTGCCCGGTGCGCACAGGCCGACCATGGCGTTCATGTTGGCGCCGTCGATGTACACCTGGCCGCCGTTGTCATGAATGATCCCGCAGATTTCGCGAATACCTTCCTCGAACACGCCGTGGGTAGAGGGGTAGGTGATCATCAGTGCTGCGAGGTGCTCGCGGTGCTCAATGGCCTTGGCGCGCAGGTCTTCGATGTCGACGTTGCCGCGTGCATCGCAAGCGGTGACCACCACGCGCATGCCGGCCATGTTGGCGGTCGCAGGGTTGGTACCGTGGGCTGACGACGGGATCAGGCAGATGTCGCGACGTTCTTCGCCACGGCTCTGGTGATAGGCACGGATGGCCAAGAGGCCGGCGTACTCACCCTGGGAACCGGCGTTGGGTTGCAGGGAGATCGCGTCGTAACCGGTGGCCGCGCAGAGCATGGCTTCCAGTTCGCTGGTCAGTTGCTGGTAGCCGGCGCTTTGCGCGGCGGGGGCGAACGGGTGCAGGGCACCGAATTCGGCCCAGGTCACCGGGATCATTTCGCTGGCGGCGTTGAGCTTCATGGTGCACGAGCCCAGCGGGATCATGGTGCGGTCCAGGGCCAGGTCCTTGTCGGCCAGCTTGCGCAGGTAGCGCATCAGCTCGGTTTCCGAGTGATAACGGTTGAACACCGGGTGGCTGAGGATCGGCGACTGGCGCAGCAAGGCGCTCGGCAGGGTGCTTTCGGTTGCAGCAAAGGCTGGCAGGGTTTTGCCATCGGCGAAGATGGCCCACAAGGCTTGGATATCGGCCTGGGTGGTGGTTTCGTCGACCGACAGGCCAACGCGTTCGCCATCCACCACGCGCAAGTTGATGCGCTGGGCGCGGGCCTTGTCGTGCAGGGCTGCGGTGTGGGCGCCGGTGTGGATTGTCAGGGTGTCGAAGAAGTGTGCCTGCTCGACTTTCTGGCCCAGGGCCGTCAAACCCTTGGCCAGGATCGCGGTCAGTTGGTGAATGCGCTGGGCGATCTGCGTCAGGCCCTTGGGGCCGTGGTACACGGCGTACATGCTGGCGATATTGGCCAGCAGCACTTGCGCGGTGCAGATGTTGCTGGTGGCTTTCTCGCGGCGGATATGTTGCTCGCGGGTTTGCATGGCCAAGCGCAGGGCCGGCTTGCCGAAGCGGTCGACGGAAACACCGACCAGACGGCCTGGCATGTCGCGCTTGAACGCATCCTTGGTGGAGAAGTACGCCGCGTGCGGGCCACCGAAGCCCAGTGGCACGCCAAAGCGTTGTGCGCTGCCAATGGCGACGTCGGCGCCGAATTCACCCGGCGGCGTCAGCAGGGTCAGGGCCAGCAGGTCGGCGGCCACGGCGACCAGTGCGTTGGCGGCGTGGAAACGTTCGGTCAGTTCGCGATAGTCGAACACATCGCCGTTGCTGGCCGGGTATTGCAGCAGGGCGCCGAAGAACGGGCTGACGTCGGTCAGTTCGCGCTCATCGCCCACTACTACATCGATGCCCAGTGGTTCGGCGCGAGTGCGCAGGACGTCGAGGGTTTGTGGGTGGCTGTGCACCGAAGCGAAGAACGCGTTGCTGCTTTTGTTCTTGCTCAGGCGCTTGCAGAAGGTCATGGCTTCGGCGGCGGCCGTGGCTTCGTCGAGCAGGGAGGCGTTGGCAATCGGCAGGCCGGTGAGGTCGCTGATCAGGGTCTGGAAATTCAGCAGGGCTTCCAGGCGGCCTTGGGAAATCTCGGGTTGATACGGCGTGTAGGCGGTGTACCAGGCCGGGTTTTCCAGCAGGTTGCGTAGGATCGGCGACGGCGTATGGCAGTTGTAGTAGCCCTGGCCGATGTAGGTCTTGAACAGTTGGTTCTGGCTGGCGATGGCCTTGATCTTGGCCAGGGCCTCGGCTTCGCTCAGGCCGTCTTCCAGGCCGAGCACGCTGGTGCCCTTGATGCTTTCGGGGATGACGCTGGCGCTCAGGGCTTCGAGGGAATCAAACCCCAGGCTGGCGAGCATTTGCTGCTCATCTTCCTGGCGCGGGCCGATGTGGCGGGCGATGAATTCGTTGGCGGTGGTCAGATTAACGGTCATGGCGCGCTCCTCAAGCTTCAGCGTTGGCTTTGATCAGGCGGTCGTACGCATCCTGATCCAACAGCTTAGCCACTGCATCGGCATCGGCGGGTTTAAAGCGGAAGAACCAGCCTTCGCCCATCGGGTCTTCGTTGACCAGTTCCGGGCTGCCATCGAGCTTGTCGTTGACTTCGAGGACTTCACCGTCCAACGGCATGTACACACCACTTGCGGCCTTGACCGACTCCACGGTGGAGGTTTCGGCGCCCTTGGTATAAGCCTGCAACTCCGGCAGTTGCACGAAAACCACGTCACCCAGCGCGTTCTGCGCAAAAGCGGTGATACCCACGGTGACGCTGCCATCGGCTTCGGCGCGCAGCCATTCGTGATCTTCAGTGAAACGCAACTCGCTCATGGAAACTCCTCAGGGCCAGAATCGTCTGGTGGACGGGATTGGAATAATGAGGAGTTGCTTAGCAATATTGCGGCCAACGTTATTAAGCCGTTATAAATCAATGGGTTAATAAATTTCGCTATAAAGTCCGAGGAGTGAGCTGTAGCGATTTCGCTACAGTCAGGTGCGTGAAAAAAAGCCTATGTGGATCAAAGCCTTGCATGGCACGCAAAAAACAGGGCTGTAGCGATATCGTTACGCTGTAGCGCTTTCAGTACACGGAATGTCGTTCTCAGACCAAATCTGTAATGCGGTTTCTGTGGGGGCTTGCCTGCGATAGCGGTCTACCCGTCACTAAGGAGTTGGATGACCCGACGCTATCGCAGGCAAGCCAGCTCCCACAGTTGAACCGCGTTTATTCCGTCAGGGTTTGTTGGGAATGCCGTATTTGCGCAGGCGATGGGCGATAGCCGTGTGGGAGGTTTGTAGCCGGCTGGCCAGTTGGCGGGTCGAGGGGTAGCGGCTGTAGAGGCTTTCCAGCAGGCTGCGCTCGAAATCTTCCACGGCCTGTTCCAGGCTGTCGACTTCACCATCGCTCTGGCGCGCCACGGAGGTGCCGGCGATGTCCAGGTCACCGATGTCCACCAGGCTGCTTTCGCAGATGGCGGCAGCGCGGAAGATCACGTTTTGCAACTGCCGCACGTTGCCCGGCCAGTGGTTGCCCAGCAGGGCTGGATAGGTACCCGGCGCCAGGCGGCAGACCGGGCGCTGGATCTGCGCGCAGGCTTGCTGCATGAAGTAGCGCGCCAGCAGCAGGATGTCCTGGCCGCGTTCACGCAAGGGCGGCACGGCGACGTTGAGCACGTTAAGGCGGTAAAACAGATCTTCGCGAAAGGTGCCTTCGCTGACCATCTTTTCCAGGTCGCGGTGGGTGGCGCTGAGGATGCGCACATTGACCTTCACTTCGCGGTCGCCACCCACGCGGCGAAAGCTGCCGTCATTGAGAAAACGCAGCAGCTTGGCTTGCAGGTACGGCGACATCTCACCGATCTCATCGAGGAACACCGTGCCCTGGTTGGCCAGCTCCATCAGCCCCGGTTTGCCACCGCGTTGCGCGCCGGTAAAGGCGCCAGGGGCATAGCCGAACAATTCACTTTCGGCGAGATTTTCCGGCAGTGCCGCGCAGTTCAATGCCAGAAACGGCGCACTGTGGCGCGCACTGATGGCGTGGCAGGCGCGGGCCACCAGCTCTTTGCCGGTACCGGTTTCGCCCTGGATCAGCAGCGGTGCATCCAGTGCCGCCACCCGTTGCGCCCGCGCCTTGAGCGTGCGGATCGCCGGGGACTCGCCCAGCAGCGCATCAAACCCTTCGGCATGGTCATGGTGCAGCGCCGACAGTTGTTCGCCGATGCGGTTGGGCTGGTAGAGGGTGAGCAGGGCGCCGGCGTCGGTGATCGGCGTGGCGCCCAGCAGCAGGGTTTGGCCGTTGACGCTGATCTCGCGCAACGGCAAGCGAAAGCCCTGGTCCAGCAAGGTTTCCAGCAAGGCCGGATCATCGAACAGCTCGGCGATGCTCTCACCAGCCGGTTCACGCCCGTACAAGGCGATCAGCGCCGGATTGGCCAGCAGGATCTTGCCTGCACTGTCCAGGGCCAGCACCGGGTCGGTCATGGCCGCCAGCAGGGCATCGAGTTGCAAGTGGCGACGCTGGCCCGGAAGGATGTCGACGACCTTTACCGCTTGCACGCCGTGCACGCTGAACAACGCGTCGCGCAGTTCTTCGAGCACTTCGGCGCTGAGGGTCGGCGCATCGATATAGACATTGGGCGGCACCATCTCCACCGCATCCAGATTGAGATTGCGCCCACCGAGCAAGGCCAGGACTTCCTGGGTGATGCCGACGCGGTCGATGAAGCTGACGTGGATACGCATGGGGCGGATCTTGATTCTGGAGTGCTGAGGGTGGCCAGTATGCCTTGGAGCCGGTGGAGATCAAAATGTGGGAGCTGGCTTGCCTGCGATGGCGGTGGGTCAGTTACCGAAAATATCGTCTGACACGTCGCTATCGCAGGCAAGCCAGCTCCCACATTCGATTGGGGGGCAGGTTATTCCAGGTGTTCGGGTTTGACCGGGTCGCCGGATTTCATATCCAACTGCTGGCGCACATCCTCAAACATCAGGTCGTAATGCTTGTGCTGTGAACCGACGCTGCTATGGGTCTTGGGAATGCCGTATTTTTCGACAATCTTGGTCACATTGCTGGCGAAGTTATAGGCCTGGTCCTTGGGCAGGAAAAAGGTTTCCTTCATGTCCTTGCCCTGGATGCTGCCATGCAGGGTGAACTGCATGCCTTTGCCTTCGCGGTCATCCGTGACGACTTCGTAGTCCAGGCACAGGTCGTAGCTGACATCGTCCTTGTTCAGCGCGTGTCGCTCGATATGCAAGTGGCCGGGTTCAAAGATAGCCATAGGCGTTTCTCCTCAACTTCACAGGTAGGTGATGCCAGGTTTTGCCGTGCTGATGCGCGTGCCGGCGCTGCCCTGGACGATGGCTTCGATGTCCGAGAGTGAACCGATCACCGCGGTTTTGCCAGTCTGACGGGCGAACTCGCAGGCGGCTTGTACCTTGGGGCCCATGGAGCCGGCGGCGAAGCCGAGTTTTTCCATCTCGTCGGGGTGGGCCTGGCCGATGGCCTTCTGGGTGGGCTTGCCGAAGTCGATAAAGGCGGCGTTGACGTCGGTGGCGATCACCAGCAAATCGGCCTCCAGTTGCGTGGCCAGCAAGGAGGAACACAAGTCTTTGTCGATCACCGCTTCAATGCCGCGCAGCTTGCCGTCTTCGCCATACATGGTTGGGATGCCGCCACCACCGGCGCAGATCACGATGGCTTTTTTCTCCAGCAGCCACTTGATCGGGCGAATTTCAAAGATGCGTTTGGGACGCGGGCTGGCGACTACACGGCGGTATTTGTCGCCGTCGGGCGCGATGGCCCAACCTTTTTCGGCGGCGAGCTTCTCGGCTTCGGCTTTGGCGTACACAGGGCCGATAGGCTTGGTGGGGTTCTGGAAGGCCGGGTCCTTGGCGTCGACTTCGACCTGGGTGAGCAGGGTGGCGAATGGCACTTCGAAGTCCAGCAGGTTGCCCAGTTCCTGTTCGATGATGTAGCCGATCATGCCCTCGGTCTCGGCGCCCAGCACGTCCAGTGGGTAAGGCGAGACGCTGGTGTAGGCCGCCGCCTGCAATGACAGCAGGCCGACTTGCGGGCCATTGCCGTGGGCGATCACCAACTCGTTGCCGGGGTGGATCTTGGCGATCTGTTCGGTGGCGATGCGGATATTGGCGCGTTGGTTGTCTGCGGTCATGGGTTCACCACGACGCAGGAGGGCGTTGCCGCCCAGGGCTACGACGATGCGCATACAGAATGTCCTTCTAAAATGATCGTTCCCACGCTCTGCGTGGGAATGCCCCACCGGACGCTCTGCGTCCGCTCTTGTGGCGCAGAGCGCCACTGGCTGCATTCCCACGCGGAGCGTGGGAACGATCAGAGTGGTGTTAGATATCCGCCAACGCCGACACCAGAATCGCCTTGATGGTATGCATGCGGTTTTCCGCCTGCTCGAAGGCAATATTGGCCGGCGACTCGAACACCTCTTCGGTCACTTCCACGCCATTGGCCAGGTGCGGATAGCGCGCCGCGATGTCCTTGCCGACCTTGGTTTCACTGTTGTGGAACGCCGGCAGGCAATGCATGAATTTCACCCGAGGGTTGCCCGAGGCTTTCATCATCTTGGCGTTGACCTGGTACGGCAGCAGTTGCTCGATGCGCTCGTCCCACGCTTCCACCGGTTCGCCCATGGATACCCAGATATCGGTGTGGATGAAGTCCACGCCCTTCACGGCTTCTTTCGGGTCTTCGGTGATGGTGATGCGCGCGCCGCTTTCCTCGGCAAAGGCCTGGCATTGCTTGATGAAATCTTCATGGGGCCACAGCGCTTTCGGCGCGCCGATGCGCACGTCCATGCCGAGCTTGGCGCCGATCATCAGCAGCGAGTTGCCCATGTTGTAGCGGGCGTCCCCGAGGTACGCGTAGCTGATGTCATGCAGCGGCTTGTCGCTGTGTTCGCGCATGGTCAAGGTGTCGGCGATCATCTGGGTCGGGTGGAATTCAGCGGTGAGGCCGTTGAACACCGGCACACCGGCGAACTTGGCCAGCTCTTCGACGATTTCCTGCTCAAAACCACGGTACTCGATGGCATCGAACATCCGGCCCAACACGCGGGCGGTGTCTTTCATGCTTTCTTTGTGGCCGATCTGCGACGACACCGGGTCGATGTAGGTGACGTGGGCGCCCTGGTCATGGGCCGCGACTTCGAAGGCGCAGCGAGTGCGGGTCGAGGTTTTTTCGAAGATCAGCGCGATGTTCTTGCCCTGCAAGTGCGGGCGCTCGGTGCCGGTGTATTTGGCGCGTTTGAGGTCGCGGGACAGGTCCAGCAGGTAATGCAGCTCGCGGGTAGTGTGGTGCATCAGCGACAGCAGGCTGCGGTTGCGCATATTGAAAGCCATGATGGAATCTCCTTAATAGTCGATAGGGTCGCGGATGATCGGGCAGGTCATGCAGTGGCCGCCGCCACGGCCACGGCCGAGTTCACCGGCGCTGATGGTGATCACTTCCACACCGGCCTTGCGCAGCAGGGTGTTGGTGTAGGTGTTGCGGTCGTAGCCAATCACCACACCCGGTTCCACGGCCACCACGTTGTTGCCGTCATCCCATTGCTCGCGTTCGGCGGCGAAGCTGTTGCCGCCGGTCTCGACGACACGTAGCGCCTTGAGGTTGAGCGCTGCGGCCACGGTTTCGAGGAAGTTGGTTTTCTCGCGCTGGATGTCGATGCCGTGGGGCTTGCTCTCGTCAGGGCGCAGGGTGAACGGCACGATCTGGTTGACTACTTCGGGGAAGACGGTGACCAGGTCGCGGTCGCAGAAGCTGAACACGGTGTCCAGGTGCATCGCGGCGCGGGATTTGGGCAGGCCGGCAACGATGACGCGTTCCACGGCTTTGTTCTGGAACAGGTTGCGCGCCAGTTGGCCGATGGCCTGGTGGGAGGAGCGCTCACCCATGCCGATCAACACCACGCCATTGCCAATCGGCATCACGTCGCCGCCTTCCAGCGTCGCGGCGCCATGTTCCTGGTCGGGGTCGCCGTACCAGATCTGGAAGTCCGCGTTGGTGAACTCAGGGTGGAATTTATAGATGGCGCTGGTCAGCAGGGTTTCCTGGCGTCGCGCCGGCCAGTACATCGGGTTGAGCGTCACGCCGCCGTAGATCCAGCAGGTGGTGTCGCGGGTGAACTGGGTATTGGGCAGCGGCGGCAGGATGAAACTGGCGTGGCCGAGAAAATCGCGGAACATCTCGATGGTCTTGCCACCGAAGCTGCTCGGCAGGTCGTCGGCCGATACGCCGCCAATCAGGTATCCGCTGATTTTGCGCGGCTCCAGGCTGCGCAGCCACGAGCCGACTTCATCGACCAGGCCCAGGCCTACCGTGTTGGCGGTGATCTTGCGTTCCAGAATCCAGTCCAGCGCTTCGGGGTTGGCGACGATGTCGGTGAGCAGGTTGTGCATTTCCAGCACATCAATGTCCCGCTCGCGCATCTTGGTCACGAAGTCGAAGTGGTCGCGCTTGGCCTGGGCCACCCACAGCACGTCATCGAACAGCAGCTCGTCGCAGTTGTTGGGGGTCAGCCGCTGGTGGGCCAAACCTGGGGAGCACACCATGACTTTGCGCAGTTTGCCGGCTTCGGAATGTACGCCGTACTTCACTTTTTCCGTGGTCATTACAGATCCTCCAGTGAACAACAATTACAGGGTCAGGAAGCCGTCGTAGAGCCCATAGGCCGCCACCAGGGCGCCAATGACCACTGCGGCGAAAATCAGCTTCTCGACGGGGGTGAAAATCGGTTTGCCCAGTTCACGCTTGGCCTTGGCGAACAGGATCGCGCCGGGGGCGTAGAGCAGGGCGGAGAGCAGCAGGTATTTGGTGCCGCCGGCATACAGCAGCCAGATCGCATAGATCAGGGCGATGGCGCCGATGAACAGGTCTTTCCTGCGCTCTTTGAGGGCGTTCTCGTAGGTCTCGCCGCGCACCGCCAGCAGCAGGGCGTAGGCCGCCGACCACAGGTAAGGCACCAGGATCATCGAGGTGGCGAGGTAGATCAGTGACAGGTAGGTGCTGGCGGAAAAAAGCGTGATCACCAGGAATATCTGCACCATTGCGTTGGTCAGCCACAGTGCGTTGACGGGCACATGGTTGGCGTTTTCCTTGCGCAGGAACTCCGGCATGGTGTTGTCCTTGGCGGCGGCGAACATGATCTCCGCACACAGCAGCACCCAGGACAGCAGCGCGCCGAGCAGGGAGATGATCAAGCCCACGCTGATCAGCACCGCGCCCCAGTGGCCCACCACATGCTCCAGCACGGCGGCCATCGACGGGTTTTGTAGCTTGGCCAGTTCCGGCTGGGTCATGATCCCCAGGGACAGCACGTTCACCAGCATCAGGAACAGCAGCACAGTGATAAAGCCGATCACGGTGGCCTTGCCCACGTCACTGCGTTTCTCGGCACGGGACGAGAAGATGCTCGCGCCTTCGATGCCGATAAACACCCACACGGTGACCAGCATCATGTTGCGCACCTGGTTCATCACACTGCCCAGGTCCGGGTTTTTCACGCCCCAGATGTCAGCGGTGAAGATGTCCAGCTTGAACGCGAACAGCGCGATGAGCACGAACAGCAGCAGCGGCACCACCTTGGCGACGGTGGTTACCAGGTTAATGAACGCCGCTTCCTTGATTCCGCGCAGCACCAGGAAATGCACGGCCCACAACAGCACTGACGCAGCGATCACCGCCGTCGGGGTATTGCCCTCGCCAAAGACCGGGAAGAAATAGCCCAAGGTGCTGAACAGCAAGACGAAGTAGCCGACGTTGCCCAGCCAGGCGCTGATCCAGTAACCCCAGGCAGATGAAAAACCCATGTAGTCGCCGAAACCGGCCTTGGCGTAGGCGTAGACCCCGCCGTCGAGGTCAGGCTTGCGGTTGGCGAGGGTCTGGAACACGAAGGCGAGGGTCAACATGCCGATGGCGGTAATCACCCAGCCGATCAACACCGCACCGACATCGGCGCTGGCGGCCATGTTTTGTGGCAATGAAAAGATACCGCCGCCAATCATCGAGCCGACGACAAGTGCGACCAGGGCGCCTAGTCGAAGTTTTCCGGGAGTTTCAGACATTGCATGACTCCAATGCAGGAGAAGAGAGACCACAGAATAATTCCGTGCGCTAATCAAACAGCTGACTCAGATCACTTCATTGGCACATTCCATTGTGAATTAACGACTTAGGGTGAGGTTTTTGCGGGCGAACAAGTCCCGCAAAGGCGCTTGATAGAGCGCTCTTTGCTTTGTGGTTAATCATTTGGTCGAGGACATGGGTGTTGACGCTAGTTCGTATTTGCGAATGTGCAAATTTTTTGTACGTTGTTTGACTATCGCTTCATAATTAACGTATTTAAATTCTAAATAAGCCTAAACTTCCTACCTTTACATATCCTTATGTTATGACAACGTCATTAATCTGAATTACTTATGTGCGCAGTTGTCGCCCAACCGTTTATTTCGAGGAAGCTGCATGACCCAACCCGCCCAGAAACTTCGGCTCAGTGCCCTGATTGCCCTGGTGGTGGGCTCGATGATTGGCGGCGGCATCTTTTCATTGCCGCAGAACATGGCTTCCCGTGCCGAAGTGGGGGCCATCTTGATCGGCTGGGCGATCACCGCCATCGGCATGCTGACCCTGGCCTTTGTGTTCCAGACGTTGGCGAACCGTAAGCCCGAACTGGACTCCGGGGTGTATGCCTACGCCAAGGCGGGTTTTGGCGATTACATGGGCTTTTCATCCGCCTGGGGTTACTGGATCAGCGCGTGGATGGGTAACGTCGGTTATTTCGTCTTGCTGTTCAGCACCCTTGGCTACTTTTTTCCGGCATTCGGCCAGGGTAATACACCGCTCGCCATCGGCTGCGCGTCGCTGTTGCTGTGGGCCGTGCATTTTCTGGTGATGCGCGGGATCAAAGAGGCAGCGTTCATCAACCAGGTGACGACGGTGGCGAAGATCGTACCGCTGTTGATGTTTATCGTGATCGCTGCGGTTGCATTCAAGGCGGATATCTTCACCCGCGATATCTGGGGCCTGGGCAACCCGCAGATGGGCAGCGTGGTCGAGCAGGTGCGCCACATGATGCTGGTCACGGTGTTTGTCTTTATCGGCATCGAAGGCGCCAGTGTGTACTCGGCGCGAGCACAGAAACGCTCGGACGTGGGGCGCGCCACGGTGATTGGTTTTGTGGGCGTGCTGGCCTTGCTGGTGCTGGTGAACGTGCTGTCCCTGGGCATCATGAGCCAGCCGGAGTTGGCGCAATTGCAGAACCCGTCCCTGGCCGGTGTGTTGGAGCATATCGTCGGGCCTTGGGGCGCGGTATTGATCAGCCTCGGCCTGGCGGTTTCGCTGCTCGGGGCGTTGCTCTCCTGGGCGCTGCTGTGCGCGGAAATCCTCTATGCCACCGCTCAGGACAAGACCATGCCGGCGTTCCTGAAGAAGGAAAACGCCAATCAGGTGCCGGTCAATGCCTTATGGCTGACCAACGTGATGATCCAGGCATTCCTGGTGATCACGCTGTTTTCCGCCAGCACCTACACCACCCTGATCTACCTGGCTTCCTCAATGATCCTGGTGCCTTATTTGTGGTCGGCGGCCTATGCGGTGCTGTTGAGCGCGCGCGGCGAAACCTATGCAGGCTGGCAGCGCCGGCGCATGAAAGATCTGCTGGTGGGGCTGGTTGCCCTCGGCTACGCGATTTGGCTGCTGTATGCGGGGGGCTTGAAGTATTTGCTGCTGTCGGCGTTGCTGTACGCACCGGGTGTGATCCTGTTTGCCCTGGCCAAGCGCGAGCAGGGCCAACCCTTGTTTACCACCGTGGAAAAAGGCATTTTCAGCGGCGTGATCGCGGGCGCCGGGTTAGCCGCGTATGGGCTGTATAGCGGGGTATTGTCACTATGAGACTGGCGTATCAACCGCCCTACGACTGGGCGGCGATGCTGGGGTTCCTATCGGCGCGGGCGATTACCGGGTTGGAAGCCGTGGACGCCGGGGTGTATCGGCGCAGTATCAGTGTGGCGGGCCGACATGGCTGGGTCAGCCTCGAACCGGGCGTGGGGGATTGGCTGGAGGTGACGGTCGACTTTCCCGAGCCTGCAGCGATGCCTGAGATCGAGCGGCGCTTGCGCAGGATGTTTGATCTGGATGCGGTGCCTGAGGTGATCAACGCGCAATTGTCGCAAGACCCCCTGATGGCGCAACTGGTTGCGGCCCACCCTGGCCTACGGTTGCCAGGCACCTGGGACGGGTTGGAACTGGCGATTCGTGCAGTGCTGGGCCAGCAGATCACCGTGGTGGCGGCGATTCGCCTGGCGGGCAAGCTGGTGGCGCAGTATGGCCAGACCCTGCAAACCCCGCACGCCGGTATTACCCACCTGTTTCCGACACCTGAAGTGTTGGCTGCGGCGGACCTGACTACCCTGGGCATGCCCAAGGCGCGGGGCCGTACGTTGTCTGGTGTGGCCCAGGCGCTGTTGGATGACCCACAGCTTTTCGAACCCAAGGCCAGCCTCCAGGACGGGGTTGCACGGTTGGTGGCATTGCGGGGGATTGGAGAGTGGACCGCGCAGTACATCGCCATGCGCCAGTTGCGCGAGGCGGATGCGTTTGCGTCGGGGGATATCGGGCTGATCAATGCTTTGGCGGCTTTGGAAGGTGGGCCGGTGTCGGCGCGGCAGTTATTGGCGCGGGCCGACGCGTGGCGGCCGTTGAGGGCGTATGCGGCGCAGCATTTGTGGACAACCCTGTAGGAGCGAGCTTGCTCGCGAAAAACCTGAGAACGCCGCTGTGTATCAGGTTTCCCGCGTTATCGTTGGCGACCTTCGCGAGCAAGCTCGCTCCTACAGGGTATTAGTCACCACTGAGGCCGGTGCGAACCCAGTTCCACCGCCGGAAAATCCCACTGCAACGGCGTGCCACTGATGCTCAGCGGGGCTAGCAGCCGATGAGCCTGGCCCCAGGCTGTCTGCTCCACCACCAGGCCTTGGTCATTGATATCTTCTTCGCGCAATGCCGCTTGCTGTGACACTTGCCCGGCCTCCACCAGCAACTTCGCCGTACGCGCCAACGACAAGCGCGCCGAACCGCCGCGTCCGGAGTCCAGGCGCTCGGCCAACGCCCGGATCGCACTGGCGGCCATCAAATAGCCGGTGGCGTGATCCAGCGCCTGCACCGGCAGCGGCAGCGGTTTATCCGTCTGTTTCCAGGCCATGCCCGCCTCGGCAATCCCGCTGCTCATCTGCACCAGGCTGTCAAAGCCACGCCGATTACGCCATGGGCCGCTCCAGCCGTAGGCGTTGAGGCTGACGTCGATCAGTCCGGGGGCGATGTGCTGACGTTCGCCAAGGGTATAACCGAGTTGCTCCAAGGCATCGGCGCGGTAACCGTGGAACAGGATGTCGGCGTCCTTGAGCAACGCTTCGAACACTTGCCGGTCGTCGTGGCTCGTTAGATCCAGGCGGGCGCAGCGTTTACCCAGGGTCATTTCCGGGACGACGCCAGGTTCGTTCCAGGTGGGCGAGTCGATGCGCAGTACGCTGGCACCCAAGCCGGCGAGGAAACGACTGGCCACCGGGCCGGCCAGCACCCGGGTCAAATCCAGCACCTTGATGCCGGCCAGTGGGCGCGCTGCGGAACCGAGCCAGGGTTTGTCGGTGCCGCGTTCGAAGACCTGACGCTGGATCAACGCTTCGGCGTTTACCGCCAAGCCTTGGGGATGCTGCTGCCAGGCTTGCCAGCTACGCATCTGCGCCGCACAACCGCCCGCATCGACAACCGCCTGTTCCAGTTCGGCGGCTTTCCAGGTCGCGACTCTACTCGCCATGGCTGCGCGATCAGCGGCAGGCCCCAATACCCGCTCGGCCGCTGCGCGGTGATGGGGCGCGTTGGTGTGCAGACGGATCCAGCCATCCACGCTGGCGTAATCACCCGCTACCGGGTCCCACAAAGGCGGCACTTGCCACCCCACGGGACGAATCGACGAGGAGAACCACAACGAGGCCAGGCGCCGATCCACGCTGTCGCTGGGCAGGCGCCCGGTTTGTTGCTCAATCAACTGGGCGACGGCCTGGCCCGCGGCGCCGATGCTGGCGGCCGCCAGGTCTGTCACGGCGAAGGTCGAGGGCAAGGCGCCGGCCTGGGTCTGGGGCAGTGGGGCGTGCGGTAAAGCGAGTGCGGCTTGGATGGGAGTCAGCAGGTCTGTCATCAAAGGCCCTCCGTAAGAGAAGGGCCACTATAGAAGATCATCCCACCGGTGTGGCAACCCCAGGGATCAAGGGCAGTTCGATGCTGGCGATAAAGCCGCCATCGGGATGGTTGGCCAGGATCAGGTTACCGCCATGGCGCTCGGCGGCGCGACGGGCGATGGCCAGGCCCAGGCCATGGCCTTGGGCGGTCTGGCCTGGCGCCCGGTAGAACGGCTCGCCCAATTGGCTCAGGTGCTCGGCTTCAACGCCGGGGCCGTGGTCGCGTACGCTGATCAGAATGCGCCCGCCTTGATGCTGGGCCTGCAATTCAATCGGTTCGCCCACCGGGTTGAAGCGCTGGGCATTGCGCAGCAGGTTGTCCACGGCGCGTTCGATCATGGTCGGCCAGCCTTTAAGCTGCAAGTCATTGGCAGTCGTCAGTTGAACCACTTGCTCGGGGGCACTGAGTTGGGCGTCCTTTTGCAGCGTTTTAAGCAACGGGGTGAGGTCGATGTCTTCGGCGCTGGCGTTGTCGGCGTCGACCCGCGCCAATACCAGGATCTCGCTGATCAAGGCCTCCAGTCGATCGCATTCGCGGGTCAGGCGCGGCCAGAGTTTTTCCCGTTCTTCGGGGCTGGCGCGTTCGGCCAGGGCCAGGGCGATACGCAAGCGCGCCAACGGCGAGCGCAGTTCGTGGGACACGTCGCGCAGCAACTGGCGCTGGCTGCCGATCAGGCTTTGCAGGCGTGCGCCCATGCGGTTGAAGTCGTTGGCCAGCACGCCGAACTCGTCGCGCCGATTGGCCAGTTGCGCCAGGCTGTTCTGTTGATAAGTGGTTTGCCCCAGATCATGCACCGCGCCGCGCAAACGGCTGAGTGGGCGGGTGATGGACAAGGTCACCAGCAGGCTGAACAGGGTCAGCACCACCAGGGTAATCGCCAATGCACTGAGCGGCCACAGCAGGCTGCTGCGGTGCCAGGCGTCCAGCTCCGGGTGAGGAATACGGTAGATCAATAGGTAGGTGTCGCCGGTTTTGGCGCTGGTGTACTCGGCGGTCAGGCGGCGCCAGGGCAGGTGGCCGTCCTGGCTGTCGTTCTGGCGGGCTTCGAACGCGGCGGCGCGGCGCGGGAAGGTGCCGCGCACCACCGGGTCGCCGCTTTCGTTAAGCACTTGCACGTCGATGTGGTACTGGCGCTTGCGCTGCTGCAGCAACTCCTGGGCGGCGTCTTCGCCCTGGGTTTCGTAGAGCTGCGTCCACTCTTGGGCCAGGTTGTTGAGGCCAGGGTGGCGGCTGAGAATCCAGGCATCCTGGTTGAGCATGTGCCCAAGCAGGATCGACAAACCGGCAACCAGGGCGATGGCCAGCCAGAAACTCGCCAGGATACGCCAGAACAATGAACGCACAGGAAACCCTCAAACAGGAAAAGCCCAGCGGCGCGAACCACTGGGCTGGGGTGAAGCTAGGCCATTATTGCGCTTTTTGCGCTTGCTGGGCTTTCCAGGCCTGGAACTCTTTCCATTCGGCGCGGCGTTCGGCTTGTTTCTTGACGATTTCGTCGTACTTCTTCTGCTGGTCGGGCTTGAGCACGGCACGGATATCGGTCTGGGTTTTCTGCTTGCCTGCGGCGATTTCGTCCTGCATCGCCTTCTGGTCAGCGGCTGGCAGTTTGTCCAGGTACTTTTTGACCAGGTCTTTGCGGGCGTGCCATTGGTCACCCATCAGCTTGCGGATCTGCTCGCGCTGTTCCTTGCTCAAGTCCAGCTGGCTGAACGGGCCGCCTTTGCCACGCGGACCGTGTTCACCGTGGCCTGGGCCGCCCATCATGTGGCTTTCAGGACCACCCATCGGGCCTGGGCCTTCCGGCATTGCCATGGCAACGGTGGGCAGGGCAGTGGCGAACATCAAAGCGATAAGGGTCTTGCGCATGGTGATTCTCCTGTCTCTATTCCGGTGAGTCCGGATGTGAGTAGGTTACGCAGAGCAAGGTCAGCGGCGGTCAGGGGAGGGTAAAGCTTCGGTAAAGACGGGTTTGATAGGAACTGACAAAACCCTCGAGGCTGATGAGAACGCGGGTGGGAGCTGGCTTGCCTGCGATAGCGGTGTGTCAGTCACCCTCATGCTAACTGGCCCACCACTATCGCAGGCAAGCCAGCTCCCACGGGTTGAGCGTGATGTTTAGAGGCTGTAGTAGTAACCACGACTACGCAGCGCCACGATCCGTGGCCGGCCATCGGGGTGTGGGCCGATCTTTTTACGCAGGTTGCTGACGTGCATATCCAGGCTGCGGTCATACAGGGTCAGCTTGCGGCCCAGGGCGATCTGCGCCAGTTCCTGTTTATCCAGGGGCTCGCCGGGCTGACGCAGCAATGCTTCGAGCAGGCGGCTTTCGGAGACGGTGAGGGCGAACTCCTGTTCATCGATGCTGACCACGCCGCGCACCGGGCTGAAGCACAGATCGCCCAGTTCCAGCTGGGTCGATACCGCGGCCGGGTGGCTACGGCGTAACACGGCGCGCAGGCGCGCCGTCAGCTCGCGTGGGTCGCAAGGCTTGGCCAGGTAGTCGTCGGCGCCCAGTTCCAGGCCGAGGATGCGGTCCAGGGGTTCGCCCCGGGCCGAGAGCATCAGCACCGGCAGCTCCGGGTGGTCGTTGCGCAATTGCTTGAGCAGCTCCAGGCCGCTGCCGTCGGGCAGCATAACATCCAGTACGACGGCCGCCGGCGCACTGTCGGCCAGGGCTTTTCGGGCACTCAAGCCGTCATGGCAGGCGCGTACCTGGAAACCTTCCTGGCTCAACCAACTGGTCAGCAGCTCACAGAGCTCCTGGTCATCATCTATCAGTAACAGCTCGCTCATGACTCACTCAATTTAGCCATTGTCGGCGGCGAAGGCCCCACCGGTGACGCCGTGAGCCATTAGGAGTGCGCCGAGACGATTAGGTTCGACGCAGCCAGGCTCAAGGCAAGACTTGCTTGAACGGCTTGACCACTACATCGGCGTAGACGCCTGCTGCGACATAAGGGTCAGCCTTGGCCCAGGCCTGGGCGTCGGCCAGGGAGGCGAACTCGGCGACGATCAGGCTTCCGCTGAAACCCGCGTCGCCTGGGTCGTTGCTGTCGACGGCCGGGTGCGGGCCGGCCAGTACCATGCGGCCTTCGGCTTGCAGCTGTTTGAGGCGCTCGACGTGGGCCGGGCGTACGCTCAGGCGTTTTTCCAGGGAGTTGGCAACGTCGGTGGCAATGATGGCGTAGAGCATGTCAGTCCTCGGTTTTCGGTGTGGTGTCATGCAGGTGGCGTGACAGGTAGATGCCCTGGCCGATCAAAAACAATACGGTCATGCCCAGGCTGCCAAACACTTTGAAGTCGACCCAGTAGTCCTGGAAGGTGAAGGCCACGAACAGGTTGGCGGCGCCGCAGAACAGGAAGAACACGATCCAGGCCACGTTCAAGCGCCCCCACACCGGCTCCGGCAAGGTCAGCGCATGGCCCATGATCCGCTTGATCAGCAGGCGGTCACCGATGAAGTGGCTGCCGATAAACACCAGGGCGAACAGCCAGTTGACCACCGGGGCTTTCCATTTAAGGAAGGTTTCGCTGTGGAAGGCCAGGGTCAGGCCGCCGAACACCAGGCAGGCGACGAGGGTGAGCCATTGGCTTTTTTCCAGCTTGCGCTGCGAGATGAAGATGGCGCCGTACACTACGATAGAGCTGATGATCAGTACGGCAGTGGCACTGTAGATGCCCCCGAACGACAGCTCGTGGCCGGCGATTTCGATGACCCTGGGGTCGAGTTTGGTAACGATGAAAAACAGCAACAGCGGGATGAAGTCGATGAATTGTTTCACAGTAAGAGCCAGAAGCTGGATGTGTCGGCATAATAACAAACATCCTTGGTTGCGATAGCGCCAGCTGACTTGAGGTTACACACCCCCGTGAATGTTGATTTGCACTGCCACAGCACGGCCTCCGACGGCGCCCTGGCGCCCGCGGTACTGGTTGCGCGTGCGTTTGAAAAAGGCGTGCGAGTTTTGGCATTGACCGACCATGACACCCTTGAAGGCCTCGACGAAGCCCGCCAGGCCGCGCACTCCCTGGGTATGCAGCTGGTCAACGGCGTGGAATTGTCCTGCACCTGGGGCGGCGCCACCATCCACGTGCTGGGCTACGGTTTTGATCAAAAGGCCCCGCCCTTGGTGGCGGCGATTGCCCAATTGCACGATGGCCGCTGGCTGCGGTCCGAAGAAATAAGCCGCAAGCTCAGCCTTAAAGGCATGCCTGGTGCCCTCGATGGCGCCCGTGCTATCCAGCAGGAACTGGGCGACAGCGGCAACGCACCGGCCCGTCCGCACTTTGCCGACTGGATGGTGCGTGAAGGCTATGTGAAGGATCGCGCCGAGGCCTTTCGCAAATGGCTGGGCGCCGGCAAGTTGGGCGATGTGAAGCTGCACTGGCCAACCCTGGAAGACACCGTCCAGACCCTGCGGGCCTCCGGGGCCTGGGTGAGCCTGGCGCATCCCTGGCATTACGATTTCACCCGCAGCAAGCGCCGCAAGCTGATCAGCGACTATATTGGAGCGGGTGGCCACGCCATCGAGGTTGTCAACGGGCATCAACCCGCCGAACAGGTCGGCAGCCTGGCGATCCTCGCCCGCGAATTTGGTCTGCTGGTCAGTGCCGGCAGTGATTTTCATGGCCCAGGCGGCTGGTCCGAGATTGGCGAATATCGCCAGGTCCCGGAAGATCTGCCGCTGTTGTGGGGGCGATTCAAGCATGACCCCATTATTGCCACCGTCTGAACAGGTAGAGCACGTGAGCCAATTCTTCCAGATTCATCCGGAAAACCCTCAGGCGCGCCTGATCAAACAGGCCGTGGAGATCATCCGTGCCGGCGGCGTGGTGATCTATCCGACTGATTCGTCCTACGCCATTGGCTGCCAGATCGGCGACAAGGGCGCGGTGGAGCGAGTAAGACGCCTGCGCCAGCTGGACGACAAGCACAACTTTGCGCTGATCTGCAGCGACTTGTCCCAGCTCGGGCTGTTCGCCAAGGTCGACACCGGCACCTTCCGCCTGCTCAAGGCCCACACGCCGGGGCCCTACACCTTCATCCTCAACGCCACCCGCGAAGTGCCGCGCCTGTTGCTGCACCCGAAGAAGCGCACCATTGGCCTGCGCGTGCCGGAACACCCGATTGCCCTGGCGCTGCTGGCCGAATTGGGCGAACCGCTGATGAGCGTGTCGTTGATCCTGCCCGGCGAAACCGAGCCGTTGTACGACCCTTACGAAATGCGCCGTTTGCTGGAAAAGCACGTCGACCTGATCATCGACGGCGGCTACGGTGGCAACAAGGCCTCCACGGTGATCAACCTGGCCGATGGCGAACCAGAAGTGGTGCGTGTGGGTTGTGGCGATCCGGCTCCGTTCATGGTCGAGGCCTGAATGTCAGCCGTGGAAGCCGCTGATCCCCAGGCTGGCGCCCAGCAGGAACTGCCGTTTGCCATGGTGTATGGCCAGGCGGTCATGGAAATGCCCCTGGACCTGTACATCCCGCCGGACGCCCTGGAGGTGTTCCTTGAAGCCTTCGAAGGCCCGCTGGACTTGCTGCTGTACCTGATCCGCAAGCAGAACATCAACATCCTTGACATTCCGGTGGCAGAAATTACCCGCCAATACATGGGCTATGTCGAGCTGATGCAGTCGGTGCGCCTGGAACTGGCCGCCGAGTACCTGGTCATGGCCGCCATGCTCGCCGAGATCAAGTCGCGCATGCTGTTGCCGCGCTCGGAGACGGTGGAAGCCGAAGAGGATGACCCGCGCGCCGAGCTGATCCGCCGCCTGCAGGAGTACGAACGCTTCAAGGCCGCCGCCGAAGGCATCGACGGCCTGAGCCGTGTGGGCCGTGATGTGGTGGTGCCCAAGCTCGACGCTCCCGAGGCGCGCGCGCGCAAGTTGCTGCCGGACGTGAGTCTGGAAGAATTGCTGATGTCCATGGCCGAAGTACTGCGCCGCGGCGATATGTTCGAGAGCCACCAGGTCAGCCGTGAAGCGCTGTCCACCCGCGAGCGCATGAGCGATGTGCTGGAACGTCTCAAGGGAGGTGGGTTTGTGCCCTTTGTCGAGTTGTTTACTGCCGAAGAGGGCCGACTGGGCGTGGTGGTGACCTTTATGGCGATCCTTGAGCTGGTGAAGGAGTCCTTGGTCGAGCTGGTGCAGAATGAGCCTTTTGCGGCTATCCACGTGCGGGCGCGAGCCGAATAACGAGCTGAATCGATGAATCTGACTGAACCCCGCGAACTGGCCCCTTTGCTGGAGGCCTTTCTCCTGGCCTCGGGCAAACCGCAATCTCTGGAGCGCCTGTTCGAACTCTTTGAAGAGGCCGAACGCCCGGAGCCGCCGGTCTTCAAGAAGGCCTTGGAGATCCTGCGCAAATCCTGCGAGGGCCGTGCCTTTGAACTGCGTGAAGTGGCGTCGGGTTACCGCCTGCAGATCCGTGAGAAGTTTTCACCGTGGGTCGGGCGTTTGTGGGAAGAACGCCCGCAGCGCTACTCCCGGGCGATGCTGGAGACCATGGCGCTGATCGCCTATCGCCAGCCCATCACCCGAGGCGAGATCGAAGATGTGCGTGGTGTGGCGGTCAACAGCCATATCGTCAAGACCCTGCTGGAACGTGAGTGGATCCGCATTGTTGGCTACCGCGATGTGCCGGGCAAACCAGCCATGTTCGCCACCACCAAGGTGTTCCTCGATCATTTCAACCTGAAAAACCTCGACGACCTGCCACCCCTGGCCGAGCTGCGCGAAATGGAGGCCGAGCCGGTGCTCGACTTCGACGACGCACCGGTGCCGCAAAGCCTGCAGGAACTGGCCGACGCCAGCGCCGAGCCGGAGGAGCCCAAGGACGAAACCAGTTTCCATACGTTGTTGCTGGAGCTGGACGACATGGAGCAGGGGATCAAGACCGACTTCGACGATTTGCTGCGTGATGGTGCGGCGGAGCCAGAAACCCAGGTGAACGTTGAATCCGAGCCTGAGGTCGAAGCCGAAGACGATGTGCTTGGCGTGGCCCAAGCCCGGGAAAAGCTCCTGGCCGCCGTCGCCGCCCTCGAACAGCCGCCCCTGAGTGACGAAGAAGACGAAGCTCGGGCGCTGGCCGAGGCCATCGAGAACGAACGCCGTCAGCTCGAAGACTGACCGGCTCTGACGTTCACCGCGCAACCCATGTGGGAGCTGGCTTGCCTGCGATGCAGACGCCTCGGTCTCTCAGATGCAAGGAGGTGATGCCATCGCAGGCAAGCCAGCTCCCACAGAGGATCGACCATGAGTGCCATGAAAGACCCGTGCATCAGCATCTGCAAATTCAACGATGACATCTGCGTCGGCTGTGGCCGCAGCAAGCGTGAAATCCGTGCCTGGAAGAAGCTCGATAAAGCCGACAAGCGCACGGTGCTGGCCGAAGCCGAGCTGCGATTGCTGGCCCTGGGGGCCACCGGTCGGCGGAAAAGCAAATGAGCTGGGCGTTATCGACTAGTCTGTGATGCGCAACACGCGCCATGCGCGTATGATTCGCGACCCCTTGCCGACCTATTCGGCCAAGGCTCCGCTTTCAATACCCTCAGGCCACGCCTGAATCGACCCACCGGGAGGTGCTTACGATGAATGACCAAGACCAGAAAGACCAGGAAATCGGCCCAGCAGGCGAAAAGCTGCAAAAAGTGCTGGCGCGTATCGGCGTGGGCTCGCGCCGCGACGTCGAAGCCTGGATCACCCAGAAGCGCATCAAGGTCAACGGCGTCGAGGCAACCCTCGGCCAGCGCGTCGACCTGCACGATGCAATCACCATTGATGGCAAGGTCATCAAGCGTGAAGAGGCCGCCGAATCGGTGCGCCGCGTGATCATGTACAACAAGCCCGACGGCGAGATCTGCACCCGTGACGACCCGGAAGGCCGTCCGACCGTGTTCGACAAGATGCCCAAGCCTAAAGAAGGCCGCTGGATCAACATCGGTCGCCTGGACATCAACACCACCGGCTTGCTGATGTTCACCACTGACGGTGAGTTGGCCAACCGCCTGATGCACCCGTCCTACGAGATGGACCGTGAATACGCCGTGCGTGTACGTGGTGAAGTCGATGACGAGATGATCGAACGCCTCAAGGCGGGCGTGGTGCTCGAAGACGGCCCGGCCAAGTTCACCGACATCAAGCAGGCGCCGGGTGGCGAAGGTTTCAACCACTGGTACCACTGCGTGGTGATGGAAGGCCGTAACCGTGAAGTGCGTCGCCTGTGGGAGTCCCAGGGCCTGGTGGTCAGCCGCCTCAAGCGCGTGCGTTTTGGTCCGGTGTTCCTGAACTCCGACCTGCCGATGGGCCGCTGGCGCGAAATGAGCCAGTACGAAGTCGATATCCTCAGCGCCGAAGTGGGCCTGACGCCGGTTGCCATGCCGCAGATGAACGCCAAGAGCAAAGACAAGCTTGAGCGTATGCAGCGTAAATCGTCGCGCCCAGTGCCACGTACCGAACGTGTTGCTCGCACCCTGCGCCCTGCGCTGGATGCACCGGCCACCGGCGGTCGTATCTCGCGTCAGCCGCACATTGAAGGCGAACGCCGCCCCACCACGCCATCGCGTCAGGAAGGCGAGCGTGCGCCACGTACGCCGCGTCCTGCTCCGGCGGGTGGTCGCAGCAACCGTGGTGAAGCGGATCGCCCGGCCGACAACGCCAGCACCAAGCGTCCAGCCAAGCCAGCGGCGAACAAGCGCCCTGGCCCGAAACTGGTCGCGGACGAGCCTTCGGGCAAGCGCCGTGGCGCCCCGGCCGGTTCCGGCCAGCGTCCTGGTTTTGGCCGCAAGAAGCCGCAGTGATGCGCTAAGCGCTGCACGAAAACGCCAACCCTAGGGTTGGCGTTTTTTTTGCGATCTACATTCGAAATGCAATCAACTGTGGCAGCTGGCTTGCCTGTGATAGCGGTGGGCAAGCCCTAATGCCAGTCAGTTAAGACAGAATCGGCAACTGTGGCGAGGGAGCTTGCTCCCGCTGGGGCGCGAAGCGGCCCCAAAAATGGGACTGCTACGCAGTCCAGCGGGA
>NZ_JBXAJM010000027.1:0-80237 GCF_058797315.1 Pseudomonas sp. GW823-FHT02F05 | reverse complement strand
GCCTGCGATAGCATCACCTCGGAGTGCCTGATATACCGAGGTGTCTGCATCGCAGGCAAGCCAGCTCCCACAGGTGATCACCTCAGGTTTGGCGATCAAGTTTCTTCAGGAACACCGTCATTTCTTTTTCGGCCTGTTTGTCGCCATGGGCCTGGGCGGCTTCGATGCCCTTCTCCCATGCCAGGTGTGCTGCCGCGCGATCTTCCAATCCCAGCCGCGCCTTGCCCAACAACTTCCACGCCGCCGAATACTTCGGATCGAACTCGACGCATCGCTGCAAATGCTCGGCCGCCTTTGCGTTGTCCTTCAGGTCCAGATAACCCTTGCCCAGGCCAAAGCGCAGCAATGAATTATCCACACCCTTGGCGAGCATTTTTTCCAGGGATTCGAGCATGGCTGTGCATCCTTTAGCTACATAGCGGTTTCGATATCGTCATCGCGGGCAAGCCCGCTCCCACACTTGGAGCGCGATCACATGTGGGAGCGGGCTTGCCCGCGATGGCGGCGGCAGGCTCACGCAATTTTCTAATCAGAAAAAGCTCAGCCCCACGTGGAACAGCTTCTCAACATCGCGAATATGTTTTTTATCCACAAGGAACAAAATCACGTGGTCTCCGGTGGCGATCACCGTATCGTCATGGGCAATGATCACTTCTTCATCGCGAATGATCGCGCCAATGGTGGTACCGGGCGGCAGGCCGATATCGCGGATCGCCTTGCCAATCACTTTGCTGGACTTCGAGTCACCGTGGGCAATCGCCTCGATGGCTTCCGCTGCGCCACGGCGCAACGAGTGCACGCTGACAATGTCGCCACGGCGCACGTGGGCGAGCAAGGTACCGATGGTCGCCAACTGCGGGCTGATGGCAATGTCGATATCGCCGCCCTGGATCAGGTCCACATAGGCCGGGTTGTTGATGATGGTCATCACCTTCTTCGCCCCCAGCCGCTTGGCCAGCAAGGACGACATGATATTGGCTTCGTCATCGTTGGTCAGGGCCAGGAAGATATCCGCGTCGGCGATGTTCTCTTCCATCAGGAGATCACGGTCCGAGGCGCTGCCTTGCAGTACGACAGTGCTGTCGAGGGTGTCGGACAAATGCCGACACCGCGTCGGGCTCATCTCGATAATCTTCACCTGATAGCGGCTTTCGATGGCTTCGGCCAAACGCTCGCCAATCTGCCCACCGCCGGCGATGACGATGCGTTTGTAGCTCTCGTCGAGCCTGCGCATTTCGCTCATGACCGCACGAATGTTCGCCTTGGCGGCGATGAAAAACACTTCGTCGTCAGCCTCGATCACCGTGTCGCCCTGGGGCAGGATCGGCCGGTCACGGCGGAAAATCGCGGCGACGCGGGTTTCCACGTTTGGCATGTGCTCACGCAGCTGGCGCAGTTGCTGGCCCACCAACGGCCCGCCGTAGTACGCCTTTACCGCCACCAGTTGCGCCTTGCCCTCGGCGAAATCGATCACCTGCAAAGCGCCAGGAATTTCGATCAGGCGCTTGATGTAGTGGGTCACCACCTGTTCCGGGCTGATCAGTACGTCCACCGGAATGGCGTCGTTGTCGAACAACCCGGCGCGGGTCAGGTAAGCCGCTTCCCGCACCCGAGCGATCTTGGTCGGGGTATGGAACAGGGTGTGGGCGACCTGGCAGGCGACCATGTTGGTCTCGTCGCTGTTGGTCACAGCCACCAGCATGTCGGCATCGTCGGCACCGGCCTGACGCAGCACCGTCGGAAACGACGCGCGACCTTGCACCGTACGAATGTCCAGGCGGTCGCCCAGGTTGCGCAGGCGCTCGGCATCGGTGTCGACCACGGTGATGTCGTTGGCTTCACCGGCCAAATGTTCGGCCAGCGTGCCACCCACCTGCCCTGCTCCAAGGATGATGATTTTCATCCGGTCACTCCCTTAAAACCATTCAGCCGCGCGCGGCAGCGATCTTGATCAGTTTGGCGTAGTAGAAGCCATCGTGCCCGCCTTCCTGCGCGAGCAGTTGGCGACCGTGGGGCTGCTTGATACCGGCGCTAGTGGCGAGGTCCAGTTCGCGCGCGCCGCTGGTGCGGGCGAGGAAAGCTTGGATGACCTCGGTATTTTCGGTGGGCAGCGTGGAGCAGGTGGCGTAAAGCAGGATGCCGCCGACTTCCAGGGTTGGCCACAGCGCGTCGAGCAGTTCGCCTTGCAACACCGCCAGGGCGGCGATGTCGTCGGGCTGGCGGGTCAGCTTGATGTCCGGATGACGTCGGATCACGCCGGTGGCGGAGCAAGGAGCGTCCAGCAGGATGCGCTGGAATGGCTTGCCGTCCCACCAGGTGGCGGTGTCGCGGCCGTCGGCGGCGATCAGGTCGGCGTTGAGGCCCAGGCGTGCAAGGTTTTCCCGCACGCGCACCAGGCGCTTGGCCTCAAGGTCCACAGCCACCACACCGGCCAGGTCTTTTTCAACCTCAAGGATGTGACACGTCTTACCGCCTGGCGCGCAGCAGGCGTCGAGTACGCGCTGGCCTGGGGCCAAATCGAGCAGATCGGCAGCCAATTGCGCGGCCTCGTCCTGCACGCTGATCCAGCCTTCGGCAAAGCCCGGCAGGCTGCGTACATCGGCGGCGACTTCCAGCACGATACCGTCCGTGCTGTACACGCACGGGGTGGCGTTGATGGCCGCGTCGGCTAGTAATTGCAGGTATGCATCCCGGCTGTGGTGGCGACGGTTGACCCGCAGGATCATCGGCGGGTGCGCGTTGTTGGCCGCGCAGATAGCCTCCCATTGCTCGGGCCAAAAGGCCTTCAGGGATTTTTGCAGCCAGCGCGGGTGGGCGGTGCGCACCACCGGATCATGTTCCAGCTCGGCCAACAGCGTTTCGCTTTCACGCTGGGCGCGGCGCAGCACGGCATTGAGCAGGGCCTTGGCCCAGGGCTTTTTCAGCTTGTCGGCGCAACCGACGGTTTCACCGATAGCGGCGTGGGCCGGCACGCGGGTGTAGAGCAACTGGTAGAGGCCCACCAGCAACAGCGCCTCGACATCCGCGTCCGCCGCTTTGAACGGTTTTTGCAGCAGCTTGGCGGCCAACGCAGACAACCGTGGCTGCCAACGGGCGGTGCCAAAGGCCAGGTCCTGGGTAAACCCGCGGTCGCGGTCTTCAACCTTATCCAACTGCGTCGGCAGAGAACTGTTCAGCGAAGCCTTGCCATTGAGCACAGCGGCGAGAGCCTTGGCGGCGGCCAGACGTGGGTTCATTGATTGACCACTCCAAGCGTGGTGCCCAGGGCGAATTTCTCACGACGACTGTTGAACAGATCGCTGAAGTTCAGCGCCTTGCCGCCGGGCAATTGCAGACGCGTCAGGCACAGCGCCTGTTCACCGCAAGCCACCAACAGGCCGTCTTTGCTGGCGCCGATGATCTCGCCGGGAGCCCCTGCGCCATCGGCCAGGGTCGCGGCCAACACTTTCAAGGCTTCGCCGTTCAGGGTGCTGTGGCAGATCGGCCATGGGTTGAAGGCACGTACCAGGCGCTCCAGCTCCACGGCTGGGCGGCTCCAGTCGATGCGCGCTTCGTCCTTGTTCAGCTTGTGGGCGTAGGTGGCCAGGCTGTCGTCTTGGATTTCACCTTGCAGGGTGCCGGCAGCCAGGCCAGCGATGGCCTGGATCACGGCGGGCGGCCCCAGCTCAGCCAAGCGGTCGTGCAGGCTGCCGCCGGTGTCTTGGGCGGAGATCCGGGTGGTGACTTTGAGCAGCATCGGCCCGGTATCCAGGCCGGCCTCCATGCGCATCACGGTCACGCCGCTTTCGCTGTCGCCTGCTTCAACGGCGCGCTGAATCGGCGCCGCACCGCGCCAGCGTGGCAGCAGTGAAGCATGACTGTTGATGCAACCCAGGCGCGGGATATCCAGCACAGCCTGAGGCAGGATCAAGCCGTAAGCCACCACCACCAGCAGGTCCGGCTTCAGCGCGGCTAGTTCGGCCTGGGCGTCGGCGTTACGCAGGGTCGGCGGCTGCAGCACGGGAATGTTGTGCTCCAGTGCCAACTGCTTGACCGGACTCGGCATCAGTTTTTGCCCGCGACCGGCCGGGCGATCCGGCTGGGTGTACACCGCGACGATGTCATAAGGGCTGGCAAGCAGCGCCTTGAGGTGTTCGGCGGCAAATTCAGGAGTGCCGGCAAAAACAATTCGCAATGGCTCGGTCATGGGAGTTCTCGGTTAAAAACAGTCACAAAAGAAAAAGGCTTGCCGCAGCAAGCCTTTGGAAGAAGGGCATCAGGCTTGCTGGCGATGCTTTTTTTCCAGCTTCTTCTTGATGCGGTCACGCTTGAGCGTGGACAGGTAATCGACAAACAGCTTGCCGTTGAGGTGGTCGCATTCATGCTGGATACACACCGCCAGCAGGCCTTCGGCAACCAGTTCGAAAGGCTTGCCGTCACGGTCCAGCGCCTTGATCTTCACGCGCAGCGGGCGTTCCACATTTTCGTAGAACTCCGGTACCGACAGGCAGCCTTCCTGGTATTCGCCCATCTCTTCGGTCAGCGGTTCGAACTCAGGGTTGATGTACACCCGAGGTTCGCTGCGATCTTCCGACAGGTCCATGACCACGACACGCAGATGCACGTTGACCTGGGTAGCGGCGAGGCCGATGCCCGGGGCTTCATACATTGTTTCAAACATGTCATCGACCAACTGACGAACCTTGTCGTCCACTACGGCCACCGGCTTGGCGATCGTGCGCAGGCGCGAGTCGGGAAATTCGAGGATGTTCAAAATAGCCATAAGCGTAATTGCTGCACATGTGAGGAAGAGACAAATCGGCGGTGGGATGGACCCATACGGCCGGTGTGAAACGCTCGGAAGCCGCGAAGGCCATGGCATTTCACGCGAACGCACATAATAAAGGAGATTCACCCCATGAGGAAATCGCTACTCGTCTTGCTGCTGTGGGCCCCGTTCGCCACGGCGTTGATTGCGCAACCCACTGAGCGCCTGGATCAGGCAGCGCAACAGGCCATCCAGCATTTTTTACTGCACAACCGTATTTTTGACTCGCCCGAGGACCTGGATAACGCGCCTTATATTATTGCGGCGCAAGGCGGGCGCGTGCTGGGTGCCAACGACGAGCGTGTGCATGCGCGCGGGCGTCTGGACCCGGCCCAGCCGAGCTACGGGATCTTTCGGCGAGGCAAGGCCTACACCGACCCCGTTACCCAGGAGTTACTCGGCATCAATGCCGACGACATCGGCACTGCGCGCTTTGTGCTTGCCGACAGCCTCACCACCCTCGCAGTGCAACGGGTGACCCAGGAAATCCGCCCAGGCGACCGCTTGTTGCGCGCCGAGCCTCCCGTTGCTTTGGCGAACCTGGAGCCGTGCAAACCTGCACCCTTGATTACAGGGCATATCATCGACATCCCCAAGGGCGTCACGCAGATTGGCGTGCTCGACGCTGTGACCCTGAACAAGGGCCGCCGCGATGGCCTGGTGGAGGGCCAACTGCTGACGGTGATCAAGGCTGGCGCCACCGTGCGAGACGCCCTCACCGGCACGCCCACGCCACTCCCGGATGAGCGAGCCGGCACCCTTCTGGTGTTTCGTACCTATGAAAAGCTCAGCTATGCCCTGGTGCTCAGTGCTTCACGGTCGCTAGCCGTGCAAGACCGTTTCGAGACGGCTGATCAAGCGCAATAAATAGCCTGCTAAATAAGTTACCAACAGAGTTATCCACAGCTTGTTCCGGTCAAGGATGATCATATGAATCCGATAAACAGTAGCGATATTTCCCCGGCAGAGCTGGAAGCCCGGCTACGCTTGCACAGGCTGCCAGAACTGGGGCCCAAGCGTTTTCACGTATTGATCGAAGCCTTTGGTTGCGCTTCCAAGGCCCTGAGTGCTCCCGCCAGCGCCTGGCATTCCCTCGGTTTGCCCGCCGTCAGTGCCGAGGCCCGACGTAGCCCCAAAGTCCGTGACGGTGCCAGTGAAGCGTTGGCCTGGCTGGGGCGCCCGGCCCAGCATTTGCTGATGTGGGACCAACCTGATTACCCGGCGTTGCTCGCGCAGATCGACGATGCGCCGCCGTTGTTATTCGTGGCGGGCGACCCCGGTATTCTGGAAAAACCACAGTTGGCCATGGTGGGAAGTCGGCGTGCCTCTCGCCCGGGCATGGACACGGCAGCGGCCTTTTCCCGTAGCCTGGCGAGCGCCGGTTTTGTCATCACCAGTGGGCTGGCGGTGGGCATTGACGGCGCGGCGCACCAGGCGGCATTGGACGTAGGCGGCCATACCATCGGCGTGCTCGGCACTGGCCTGGAAAATTTTTATCCACAGCGCCATCGCAGGCTCGCCGCGGCGATGATTGCCCAAGGCAGCGCCGTGGTTTCCGAATTTCCGCTGGATGCAGCGCCTCAGGCCGGCAATTTCCCACGGCGCAACCGGATTATCAGCGGGCTGTCGTTAGGCGTGCTGGTGGTGGAGGCCAGTATGGCCAGCGGCTCGCTGATCACCGCACGCCTGGCGGCGGAGCAAGGGCGCGAGGTGTACGCGATTCCGGGTTCCATCCACCACCCCGCCGCCAAGGGCTGTCATCAGCTGATCCGTGATGGCGCGGTGCTTGTGGAAACCATCGAGCACATTCTTGAAAGCCTGCGCGGTTGGCAGCGGTTGTCCCATGCTGCGCCGGTGCCCGTGATCCATCCGTTGGTGGCGCTGCTGCACGCGGCACCGCATAGCAGCGAAGCCTTGGCGATTGCCAGCGGTCGGCCGTTGTCCCAAGTACTGGCCACCCTGACGGAACTGGAGTTGGAGGGCCAAGTGATTTGCGAAAGCGGGCGCTGGCTGGCGCGGTGCCCGCTTTTGTAGTGGCCCGTTTTTGGCGCTAGGTTTTGTAACGAAGATCGGTAAACTGCCCAGAGCTTTAGTCCGGAGAGTAAACAATGGTCAACAGGTGGCGTGTGCTGGAAGCCGCACGGGAAATTCGCGCAGGCGCAGTGATCGCCTATCCGACCGAAGCGGTTTGGGGCCTGGGCTGCGACCCGTGGAACGAAGAAGCAGTGGATCGACTGTTGGCGATCAAGAACCGCTCGGTCGACAAAGGCCTGATCCTGGTGGCGGATAATATTCGTCAGTTCGACTTTCTGTTTGAAGATTTCCCGCAAACGTGGATCGAACGCATGGCCAGCACTTGGCCAGGGCCGAATACCTGGCTGGTGCCCCATCAAGACTTGCTGCCTGAATGGGTCACGGGTGTGCATGACACCGTAGCGCTGCGGGTCAGTGATCATCCGTTGGTGAGAGATTTGTGCGCCCAGGTCGGCCCGTTGATTTCCACCTCAGCCAACCCTCAGGGCCGCCCGGCGGCCCGCACGCGGCTTCGCGTAGAGCAGTATTTTCGCGGGCAAGTGGACTTGGTGTTGGGCGGCGCCCTGGGTGGGCGCAAGAACCCGAGCCTGATTCGGGACCTGGTGACGGGTGATGTGGTGCGCCCCTCGTAAGGTGCAGCTCGTTCCCACGCTCTGCGTGGGAACGCCGCATTGGACGCTCTGCGTCCGCTTGTGACGCAGAGCGTCACGGTATGCATTCCCATGCAGAGCGTGAACGATCTTAAGGCAGCAGGATGGTTGAGCCAGTCGTGCGCCGTGCCGACAACTCCGTCTGCGCTTTGGCCGCCTCCGCCAGCGGGTAGCGCTGGTTGATATCAATGCGCACCTTGCCGCTCTTGATCATCGAAAACAGATCGTCCGCCATCGCCTGCAAGTTTGCCGCACTGTTGGCGTAGGTCGCCAAAGTCGGCCGGGTGACGTACAGCGAACCCTTCGCCGACAGAATCCCCAGGTTCACCCCATCCACCGCACCCGACGCATTGCCGAAGCTCACCACCAAACCCCGTGGCGCCACGCTGTCCAGTGAGGTCAGCCAGGTGTCCTTGCCGACGCCGTCGTACACCACCGGGCACTTCTTGCCGTCAGTCAATTCCAGTACGCGTTGTGCGACATCTTCCTTGCTGTAGTCGATGGTTTCCCAGGCGCCGAGGGATTTGGCCAGGGCGGCCTTTTCCGGCGAGCTGACCGTGCCGATCAACTTCACCCCCAGGGCCTTGGCCCATTGGCAGGCCAGGGAACCCACGCCACCCGCAGCGGCGTGGAACAAAATGGTTTCACCGCCTTTGAGCTCATAGGTCTGGCGCAACAGGTATTGCACGGTCAGGCCTTTGAGCATGGCGCCGGCGGCCTGTTCGAAGCTGATCTCATCCGGCAGGTGCACCAGGTTGGCCGCAGGCAACACATGCAGCTCGCTGTAGGCACCCAGCGGGCCGCTGCCGTAGGCCACGCGGTCGCCAACTTTGAATTGGCTGACTTCACTGCCCACCGCGTCCACCACGCCAGCGCCTTCCGCACCAAGGCCCGATGGCAGCGCGGGCGGCGCGTAGAGGCCACTGCGGAAGTAGGTGTCGATGAAGTTCAGGCCGATGGCCTCGTTGCGCACCCGAACCTGCTGTGGGCCAGGCTCCGCTGGCGTGTAGTCCACATATTCAAGTACTTCGGGGCCGCCATGGGCGCTGAACTGGATACGTTTGGCCATCTGCACTTCTCCTTGGGTTCGAATCTGCGTAGCCCCCTATCGGACTCCTAAGCTTGATCCTCGTCAACTGCTGCGCACCTAAGTGCAGTGGCATGTAGGCGCAGTGGTATCCTGTGCGCCCATTTGCCGCCGACGCCCCATGGGCCTCGCGTAGCTTTGCCCGATTCAAGGTGATGCCATGACTACCCGCACCGAGGCCGTTAAAGCCTACCTGCTTGACCTGCAAGACCGCATTTGCAGCGCCCTGGAAACCTTCGAGACGGACACTCGCTTTATCGAAGACGCCTGGACCCGGCCAGCCGGCGGTGGCGGTCGTACCCGTGTGATGGAAAACGGTTCGGTGATCGAAAAAGGCGGTGTCAACTTTTCCCACGTGTTTGGCAGCGGTCTGCCACCGTCTGCCAGTGCCCATCGCCCTGAACTGGCGGGCCGTGGGTTTGAGGCCCTGGGTGTGTCGCTGGTGATCCATCCGCATAACCCGCATGTACCGACTTCCCACGCCAATGTGCGGTTTTTCATCGCTGAAAAAGAAGGCGAAGAACCGGTGTGGTGGTTCGGTGGTGGCTTCGATCTCACCCCGTATTACGGCAATGAAGAAGACTGCATTCATTGGCACCGCGTGGCCGAGAAGGCCTGTGCACCGTTTGGCCCGGACGTGTACTCACGCTACAAGGCCTGGTGTGACACCTACTTCCACATCAAGCACCGCAACGAGCCCCGTGGCATCGGTGGCCTGTTCTTCGATGACTTGAACGAGTGGGGCTTTGACACCTGCTTCGCCTTCATCCGCGCCATCGGCGATGCCTACATCGATGCCTACCTGCCGATTGTGCAGCGTCGCAAGGCCATGGCGTACACCGAGCAACAACGCCAGTTCCAGGAGTTCCGCCGGGGCCGCTACGTTGAGTTCAACCTGGTCTATGACCGTGGCACCCTGTTCGGCCTGCAATCGGGCGGGCGTACGGAGTCGATCCTGATGTCGCTGCCACCTCAGGTACGCTGGAGCTACGACTGGAAGGCCGAAGCCGGCAGCGAAGAGGCGCGCCTCACCGACTACTTCCTGCAAGACCGTGACTGGCTCGGCGTTGCCGCGCCCAAGGCGGCGGTGTGATGGACCGTTATGTTGTGTTCGGCAACCCCATCGGCCATAGCAAATCGCCGCTGATTCATCGTCTGTTCGCTGCCCAGACCGGCGAACAACTGCACTACAGCACGATGCTCGCGCCGTTGGAGGACTTCACCGCCTGTGCCCGTGAGTTCTTCCAACACGGCCGTGGCGCCAACGTGACCGTGCCGTTCAAGGAAGAGGCCTATCGCTTGGCCAATACCCTGACCGAACGGGCGCAGCGCGCCGGCGCCGTAAACACTTTGAGCAAATTGGCTGACGGCACGTTGTTGGGCGACAACACCGACGGCGCGGGCCTGGTGCGCGACTTGACGGTCAATGCCGGGCTGAGCCTGCAAGGCAAACGCATCCTGTTGTTGGGCGCCGGTGGCGCGGTACGCGGTGCGCTGGAGCCGTTGCTGGCGCAGCAACCCTCGTCGTTGATCATCGCCAACCGCACCGTGGAAAAGGCCGAGCGACTGGCTGAGCTGTTCGATGACCTGGGCCCGGTGTCTGCCAGTGGTTTCGACTGGTTGCGGGAGCCGGTGGATGTGATCATCAATGCCACGTCGGCCAGCCTGTCAGGCGATGTACCGCCGATTGCCGGCAGCCTGATCGAGCCGGGCAAGACCTTCTGCTACGACATGATGTACGCCAAGGAACCCACCGCATTCTGCCGCTGGGCGAGCGAGCAAGGCGCGGCGGTGGCGATGGATGGCCTGGGCATGCTGGTGGAACAAGCGGCGGAAGCCTTCTTGCTGTGGCGCGGTGTGCGTCCGGATTCAGCGCCCGTACTGGCCGAACTGCGCCGGCAATTGGCCTGATCCCACACGCTGATGTGGGCACACTTAATGTGGGAGCTGGCTTGCATGCGATAGTAATAGGTCAGTTACCCATGTGCTGGCTGATCCACCGCTATCGCAGGCAAGCCAGCTCCCACAGTTGATCGGGTTTAATCTTCGAAATGGAGGGGGCAGTTATCCGGCCCCTCCAGCTTCATCAATTCCTCGACCACCTGCGGCCTCGCCCCACGCAACGTCAAGCTACGGCCCAACCCCGCCAACCGCCGCGCCTCCTGGTGCAGCATCTCCACCCCGGAATAGTCGATAAAGTTTATCTGCTGCGCCTCGATCACCACCCGCTCACCCTGCAGACGTTGCAGGCGCACTTGCAGGTAATGGCTGGCGCCAAAAAAGATCGAGCCGCCCACCCGCAACACATCCGCTTCACCGTCGCGCCAGTGTTGCACCCGTGGCTGCGAGGTGCGCTTGAGGTAGAAAAACAGCGACGCCAGTACCCCGGCATAGATCGCCGTTTGCAGCTCCAACAACAAGGTGGCGACACAGGTCAGGCTCATCACCACAAATTCGGCGCGGCTGACCCGGAACAGCGCACGAATGCCGCGGTGGTCCACCAGGCCCCAGCAGATCAGCAGGATACTCGCCGCCATGCTCGGGATCGGAATATGCGCGATCAACGCTGCGCCAAATAACGCGAATAGCGCCACCCACAGGGCCGAAAACACACCCGCCAATGGCGAACAGGCACCCGCCTCATAACTGAGGCCCGAGCGGGTGAACGATCCGGCTGACAGGTAGCCGGAAAAAAATCCGCCCACGATGTTGGATAAGCCCTGGGCGCGTACTTCCTGGTTGGCGTCGAGCAGTTGTTGCGAGCGGGCGGACAGCGAACGGGCAATCGACAGGCTGGTCACCAACCCCAGCATTCCCACCGCCACGGCACTGGGCAGCAGGCGCAGCACCAGATCCAGATCCATCGGCAACGGGCTGAACGGCGGCAGTTTGCCAATAAACGAACTGACCCGTGCCACATGCCCGAACATCGCCGGCCACAGCCATGCCGCCACGCTGCCCAACACCAAGGCGATCAACAGTGTCGGCCAGCGTGGCACCAGGTACTTGAGCAGCATACCTGTCAGCAACGTACCCAGCCCCAGGGCCAGGGACGCGTGGTCCCACTCGCCACGATGGTCGATCAGCGCCAGCAGGCCATTGATAGCCGTGGCCTGGCTCGGTAAATCCAAGCCGAGCAGGTTGGGCAGTTGCCCCAAGGCGATCACTACGGCGGCGCCCAGGGTGAAACCCAGCACCACCGAATGGGAGACGAAGTTCACCAACGCGCCGAAGCGCAGCAGGCCGAGCAACCACTGGAACACCCCGGCGAGGAAGGTCAGCAACAGGATGAGGGTAATGTAGTCCTGGGAGCCTGGCACGGCCAATGGGCTGATGCTGGCGTAAAGCACAATGGAGATGGCGGCCGTTGGCCCGCAGATCAGGTGCCAGGATGAGCCCCACAGGCAGGCGATCAATACCGGGATGATGGCGGCGTAGAGCCCGTATTCGGGAGGGAGACCGGCGATCAGTGCGTAGGCAATCGACTGCGGCAGCGCAAGCACAGCGCCGCTGAGGCCGACGATCGCGTCCCGGCCGACGCTGGCGCGGGTTTGGCGCGGCAGCCAGCGCAGGAAGGGCAAAATTGTATGGCGGTTGGGCCGGGGCATCGCAGGCTCGGGTAAAGGGTTTTGGCAAGAGTATCAATGCATGGGTGCTTGTGGGAGCTGGCTTGCCTGCGATGCTGGCGCCTCGGTGTGACAGGCATACCGGGGTGATGCTATCGCACGCAAGCCAGCTCCCACAGGGTCAGCGGCAAGCGTCAGAGTGATTGTTCCCCCGCTCTGCGTGGGAATGCTGCTCAGGACGCTCTGCGTCCGATTTTAACGTCAGAGCTTGGCTTTTACCGCTGGCAACGCCTCCTGGCCATCCAGGGTTTTCACGCCCTCCAACCACTGGTCCAACACTGCCGGGTTGGCCTTGATCCACGCCTTCGCCGCCTGCGCATTGCTGACCTTGTTGTTGGCCACGTCAGCCATGATGCTGTTCTCCATGGCCTGGGTAAAACTCAGGTTGGTCAGCAGTTTGCCGACATTGGGGCACGCTTGTGCGTAACCCTTGCGAGTCAAGGTATAGACGCTGCCGGTGGCACCAAAGTACTGCTCGCCGCCCTTGAGGTAGCGCATTTTCAGTTGCACGTTCATCGGGTGCGGGGTCCAGCCGAGAAAGGTGATAAAACGCTGTTTCTTCACCGCTCGCGAGACCTCTGCGAGCATCGCCTGTTCGCTGGACTCGATCAGCTTCCACTGCCCAAGGTCGAAATCATTCTTCTTGATGATCTCCTGCAGCGAGATATTGGCTGGCGCGCCGGAGCCAATGCCGTAGATTTTCTTGTCGAACTTGTCGGCAAATTTATTCAGGTCGGCAAAGTCATGCACCCCGGCGTCCCACACGTAGTCCGGCACGGCGAGGGTGAACTCGGTGCCCTCCAGGTTCTTCGCCAGTTGCACCACATCGCCGTTGGCCACGAACTTGTCGTAGAAGCCTTGCTGCGCCGGCATCCAGTTGCCGAGGAAGACATCCACCTGGCCGTCCTTGAGCCCGCCGAAGGTAATCGGCACCGCCAGGGTGTCGACCTTGGGTTGATAGCCCATGCCCGTCAGCAAGAAACTGGTGATAGCGTTGGTGGCGGCAATATCGCTCCAGCCTGGGTCGGCCATCTTTACCGTTTCGCAGCGCGTGTCTGCGTACACCTGGGCGCTGCTGAGCATCACCAAACTCAGTACCACGTTCAACTTTTGCATGGCCTTCCCTCTGTCTACTTATTGGTTTTGGCAGGGTTGTGGAAAACGTGCTTTGCGCTCCAGGTCATCAAGGTCGATATGGTTGCGCATGTACTGCTGACTGGCGTCTACCAGTGGCTGGTGATCCCAGCTCTTGAGCTTGCCATGGGTCAGCGCATCAAACACCAGGCGGCGACGGCGTTGGCTGGCGAGCACCTGTTGATGGATCGCCGGGATATCCCATTTAGCCCGCGCTTCACGCAAGAACGCCTCGAACAATGGCCGATGTTCAGCTGACTGGCTGAGGTTTTCCTGCTCGCTCGGGTCGTTGTGCACATCGAACAATAGGCAAGGATCGTCCTCGCTGTAGATGAATTTGTAGGCGCCCCGGCGAATCATCATCAATGGGCTGACGGTGCCTTCGGCCATGTATTCGCCAAACACTTCGTCATGCCCGCCCTGCCCCTGCAAGTGCGGGACCAGTGAGCGGCCGTCCAGCGGCAAGTCCGGGTCCAGCTTGCCGCCGGCCAATTCCACCAGGGTCGGCAACAAGTCGGCGGTCGACACGGCCTGGGTGACGCGGCCAGCGGCGAACTGCCCCGGCGCACTGATCAGCAGCGGCACGCGGGCGGCCATTTCAAACCAGTGCATTTTGTACCAGAGGCCGCGCTCGCCAAGCATGTCGCCGTGGTCGCCAGAGAAAATGATCAGGGTGTCGTCGGCCAGGCCGGTCTCTTCCAGGGTCTGCAGCAGCTTGCCGACGTTGCTGTCGATGTAGCTGCACGCACCGAAGTAGGCGCGGCGGGCGTCGCGGATCTTATCCACAGGCAGCGGTTTGTCCCACAAGTCATAAACCTTGAGCAGCCGCTGGGAATGCGGGTCGAGGTCGGCCTGGGGCGGCGTCGCGGGCATTGGGATGTCGGTGTCTGCGTACAAGTCCCAGAACGGCTTGGGAATGGTGTAAGGGTCGTGGGGATGGGTCATCGACACCGTCAGGCAAAACGGCTGGTCACCTTCCTCACGGATATGGTCGAACAGATATTGCTGGGCTTTGAACACCACCTCTTCGTCGAAATCCAGCTGGTTGGTGCGCACGCACGGTCCGGCTTGCAGCACCGAGGACATGTTGTGATACCAGGTAGGTCGTACGTCTGGCTCATCCCAGTTCACTGCCCAGCCGTAGTCGGCGGGATAGATGTCGCTGGTCAGGCGCTCCTCATAGCCGTGCAACTGGTCGGGGCCGCAGAAGTGCATCTTGCCCGACAGCGCGGTGCGGTAGCCGAGGCGGCGCAAGTAGTGGGCATAGGTCGGCACATCGGCGGGGAAATCGGCGGCGTTGTCGTAGGCGCCGATCTTGCTCGGCAACTGGCCGCTGACCAAGGTGAAGCGCGACGGTGCGCACAGCGGGCTGTTGCAATAGGCGGCGTCGAACACCACGCCTTGTGCCGCCAGGCGGCTGAGGTTGGGCAGCTTGATCGGGGAAGGCCCGTAGAACGGCAGCATCGGCGCGGCCATCTGATCGGCCATGATGAAAAGAATGTTCTTGCGCTTCATGGTTTCTCGGCATTCCATAGGCAGTGTTTATGCCAATGAGCATGCGGCCCATGAATTACGGGGTAAAGCCCATGAGCAGCAATGACTAGGATAAGTTGAGCTTATGTATGAAGCGCTGGGTGACCTCTCTCTCGATTTGCTGCGCGCCTTTGAGGCAGCGGCGCGTCATCGCAGTTTCACCGCGGCCGCGATGGAGCTGGGCACCACCCAACCGGCGGTCAGCCAGCAAATCAAACGCCTTGAAGAGCAACTGGCGATCCGCCTGTTTGATCGCATTTACCGCGGCATCGAACTGACTGACGCCGGTGCCCTGCTGTTCGAGCATGTGCAAGGCGGCCTGCAGAACATCAACCAGGGGCTCGGCGCCATCACTCAACAAAGCCAGCATGAAGTGCTGCAAGTCGCCACCGACTTTGCCTTCGCCGCCTATTGGCTGATGCCACGCCTGCATCGTTTTCACCAGGCCAACCCGCAGGTGGATGTCAGCCTGGTCACCAGTGAGCGCAACCCGGCCACCCTGCGCAGCGATATTGATGTGGCGGTGCTGTTCGGCGATGGCCGTTTCAAGCAGGGCGAGAGCCTGTGGTTGTTCAATGAGGAAGTGTTCCCGGTGTGCAGCCCACAGTGGCTCAAGGAGCAGGTCGCGCCCCTGACGGTGCAGACCTTGCAAGACTGCCCGTTGCTGCACCTGCGCCAGGAAAACAACAGCCAATGGTTTGACTGGAACGGCGTGTTCCGCGAACTGGGTATCACGGCTGCGCCGACCCCGGGGCAATTGCGCTTCGACAACTACACCTTGCTGATCCAGGCCGCGATTGCCGGCCAGGGCGTCGCCATCGGCTGGCGCCACCTGGTGGATAACCTGCTGGAGCAGAATTGGCTGTGCCGGCCGATCAGCTCCACGGTGATCTCGCGCTTGGGCTATTACGTGGTGCAACCCCAGCGCAAACGCCGCGGACAGTTGGTGGACCGCTTTGTCGAGTGGCTTGTGGCGGAACAGGCCAACAGTGCGCACTCGTTGACCGGGCTGGCCCTGCCGTCGATTGCGGTCTAGGATCGGCCCACAGTGGAACCGGAGTCAGTCATGCAACGTATCAAGGGCTACCACGCCCATATCTACTTCGACGCCAGCACGATTGAGCAGGCGCGCACGCTCTGTGAGGACGCCGCCAAGTTGTTCCCGCTGCGCATGGGCCGTGTGCACGAGCGGCCCGTGGGCCCGCACCCGGATTGGAGTTGCCAGCTGGCGTTCGAGCCGGAATATATCGGTGTGGTGTTGCCGTGGCTGGCGCTGCATCGCAATGGTCTGGTGGTGTTCCTGCACCCTGAAACCGGTGACGACCTCAAGGACCACACCGATTACGCCATCTGGATGGGCGCGATGCGCGAGCTGGACTTGTCGATTTTTTAACCTTCCTTACCCGATAAATCCGCGGCCTTCCCTAAGTAAAAACAAGAATGTTTGTAGGATTTATCTTGTCTTGTCTCATTATATGGGATTGATATTTATATATTGAGATATTCCGTTCCCTAGGTTTATATTCGCCCATCTGCTTTTTTCAGCACCCACTCATTTCAGGTGAAGCGATGCAGGCGCAATTGATCGCGCTCGATTGGGGGACCAGCTCCCTTCGTGCTTACAAACTCGGCCCCGCGGGCGTTGTGCTGGAACAGCGCTCGCAAGCCTGGGGCATCATGCATTTGCCCACAGAGCCCCGGGAAATAGCCGGTGTGCTATGCACTGACGGCTTTGAACTGGCGTTCGATAGCGCCTGCGGCGATTGGCTTGATGCCCAGCCCGGGCTGCCGGTAATCGCTTGCGGCATGGTCGGCAGCGCACAGGGTTGGAGCGAGGCGGCCTATCGCAGCACGCCGGTGGATGTCGCCAGTCTCGGCCAGGCGTTGCATGGCATACGCAGCCTGCGTGGGGTGCAGGTGCATATCGTGCCGGGGGTGATCGAGCAAGTGGGTCTGCCCAATGTCATGCGTGGCGAAGAAACCCAAGTACTCGGCGTACTGCAAGGCCTTGGGCCCCAGGTGTTGATCGGCCTGCCCGGCAGCCATTCCAAGTGGGTCGAGGTGGTGGAAGGCCGCATTACCCATTTCGATACCTTCATGACTGGCGAAGTGTTTGCGGTGTTGAGCAAGCACAGCATCCTGGGGCGTACCCAACAAGCGAGCGAGCAGTTCCAGGCCGAGGCGTTTGATCAAGGCGTGCGCGTAGCGCTGTCCAACGATGGCCAGCGTGGCGTGCTTTCGACCCTGTTCAGTGCCCGTACCCTTGGGCTCACCGCGCAGCTGGCGCCCGACCAGCAACCCGATTACCTGTCTGGCCTGCTCATCGGACATGAGCTCGCCGGCTTGCCAGATTCGGCCAAACATCAGCCGATCATCCTGGTCGGCGCTGCTGCACTTTGCGCCCGCTATCAACGCGCCCTCGCCCTTTGCGGATTTGCCCACGTCAGCCTGGCGCAAGAAGCCACCGAGCGTGGCCTGTGGCAACTGGCGCAAGCCGCCGGGCTCATTCGACCTGTACTGGAGGCCTGACATGCTCAAGCAAGCACTCGCACAAAACGGTTTGATCGCCATCCTGCGCGGCCTACGCCCCGACGAAGCCCAGGCGGTCGGCCAGGTGCTGTACGACGCGGGTTTTCGCGTGATCGAAGTGCCGCTCAACTCGCCAGACCCCTACACCAGTATCCGTACCCTGCGCGACAGCTTGCCCGCCGATTGCCTGATCGGTGCCGGCACGGTGTTGACGCCTGAGCAGGTCGAACAGGTCAAGGCGGCCGGAGGCCAGGTGATCGTCATGCCCCACAGCGATGCCAAGGTGCTGCGTGCCGCCAAAGCGGCGGGCCTGTACTTGTCGCCTGGGGTAGCCACGCCTACCGAAGCCTTTGCCGCACTGGCCGAAGGCGCCGATGTGTTGAAGCTGTTTCCGGCCGAGCAGATGGGCCCTTCAGTGATCAAGGCATGGCTGGCGGTATTGCCGGCGGGCACGTTGCTGCTGCCGGTGGGCGGCATTACCCCGGACAACATGCAGGTGTTTACCGACGCCGGCGCCAAGGGCTTCGGATTGGGTTCCGGGCTGTTCAAGCCGGGCATGACAGTGGATCAGGTTGCGAGCCGTGCCCAGGCTTATGTCGCCGCCTGGAAAGCCCTGAGCTGAGAGCATATTCCGCGCCCACAGGCGCTGCATCTATAAGAGAGACAAGAGATGAAAATCACCAAACTGACGACCTTTATCGTTCCGCCGCGCTGGTGCTTCCTCAAGGTCGAAACCGACCAGGGTGTGACCGGCTGGGGTGAGCCTGTGGTCGAGGGCCGCGCTCACACGGTGGCCGCCGCCGTCGAAGAACTGTCCGACTACCTGATCGGCAAAGACCCTCGCAATATCGAAGATATCTGGACCGTGCTCTATCGCGGCGGCTTCTACCGAGGTGGCGCGGTGCACATGAGCGCCCTCGCCGGCATCGACCAGGCGTTGTGGGACATCAAGGGCAAGGCCCTCGGTGTATCGGTCAGCGATCTGCTGGGCGGCCAGGTGCGTGACAAGATCCGTGTGTACTCATGGATCGGCGGTGACCGCCCCGCCGATACTGCCCGTGCCGCCAAAGAGGCGGTGGCCCGTGGCTTCACAGCCGTGAAAATGAATGGCACCGAAGAATTGCAGTTTGTCGACAGCTTCGAAAAAGTCGACCTGGCCCTGGCCAACGTCGCTGCTGTGCGCGATGCGGTCGGCCCTAACGTGGGTATTGGCGTCGACTTCCATGGCCGCGTGCACAAGCCGATGGCCAAGGTGCTGATGAAAGAGCTCGACCCGTACAAACTGATGTTCATTGAAGAGCCGGTGCTCAGCGAAAACTACGAAGCGCTGAAAGAACTGGCCCCGCTGACCAGTACGCCGATCGCCTTGGGTGAGCGCCTGTTCTCGCGCTGGGATTTCAAGCGGGTGCTCAGCGAAGGCTACGTCGACATTATCCAGCCGGACGCCTCCCACGCAGGTGGTATCACCGAAACCCGCAAGATCGCCAACATGGCAGAAGCCTACGACGTGGCCCTGGCCCTGCACTGTCCGCTGGGCCCGATTGCCTTGGCGGCATGCCTGCAGCTGGATGCGGTTTGCTACAACGCGTTTATCCAGGAGCAGAGCCTGGGTATTCACTACAACGAAAGCAACGATCTGCTCGACTATGTGCGTGATCCAGGCGTATTCGACTATGACCAGGGCTTTGTGAAGATCCCCAACGGCCCAGGTCTGGGCATTGAGATCAACGAGGAGTATGTGGTTGAGCGCGCGGCCATCGGCCATCGCTGGCGCAATCCGATCTGGCGCCATGCCGATGGCAGTTTTGCCGAGTGGTGATTTCCACCTGATTGAAACGCGCTAAAAAATGTGGGAGCAGGCAAGCCAGCTCCCACATTGAGCGCGTTCCTTCCTCAACAAATATAAAAAGAGGCACCCCCATGCACCCTGAATCCCTCACCGGGCAGGCTTCTTTAGTCACGCCTAGCAGAAAGCGCTTTTTCATCATGGTGCTGCTGTTCATCACCGTGGTCATCAACTACCTCGACCGTAGCAACCTGTCGATTGCCGCGCCCGCGCTGACCAGCGAGCTGGGGATCGATCCGGTGCAAGTCGGGCTGATTTTTTCTGCCTTCGGCTGGACCTACGCCGCCATGCAAATCCCGGGTGGCTGGCTGGTAGACCGGGTGCCGCCGCGCATTCTCTACACGGCCGCCCTGCTGCTGTGGTCGATTGCCACCGTGATGCTCGGTTTCGCCGCCAGCTTTATCGCGCTGTTCGTGCTGCGCATGGCCGTGGGCGCGTTGGAGGCGCCGGCCTATCCCATCAACAGCCGTGTGGTCACCACCTGGTTTCCCGAGCGCGAGCGCGCCACGGCTATCGGCGTCTATACCTCCGGGCAATTCGTCGGCCTGGCGTTCCTCACCCCGGTGCTGGCGTGGCTGCAGCACCAGTACGGCTGGCACATGGTGTTTGTGGTGACCGGGGGCGTCGGCATCCTGTGGGCCGCGATCTGGTACGCGGTGTACCGCGAGCCCAAAGATTTCAAAGGCGCCAACGAAGCCGAAATCCAACTGATCCGCGACGGTGGCGGGCTGGTGGACATGCAGGCTAAAACCGTCAAGGCACCCTTCAGCTGGACCGACCTCGGCATCGTGCTGAGCAAACGCAAGCTGTGGGGCATCTACCTGGGCCAGTTTTGCCTGAACTCCACGCTGTGGTTCTTCCTGACCTGGTTCCCGACGTACCTGGTGAAATATCGCGGCATGGACTTTATCCAGTCTGGCTTGCTGGCCTCCTTGCCGTTCCTGGCCGCGTTTGTGGGCGTGCTGTGTTCTGGGGTGTTTTCCGATTGGCTGATTCGCCGTGGGGCATCGGTGGGCTTTGCGCGCAAGTTGCCGATCATCAGTGGGCTGCTGATTTCCACGGCGATCATCGGGGCCAACTATGTGGACTCGACGGGGTGGGTCATCGCGTTTCTGGCGGTGGCGTTTTTCGGCAATGGCCTGGCGTCGATCACCTGGTCGCTGGTGTCGACCTTGGCGCCTGCCCGTCTGTTGGGGCTGACCGGCGGGGTGTTCAACTTCATCGGCAACCTGGCGGCAATTGCCACGCCTATCGTGATTGGCTTTCTGGCCAGTGGCTCGTCATTTGCGCCGGCCATTACCTACATTGCGGTCCTGGCGCTGCTCGGCGCGCTTTCCTACATATTGCTGGTCGGCAAAGTCGAGCGGATCGAGCTGTAAAAAGGGCGACCTTCGGGTCGCCCTTTTTTCGTTCTACGGCACCGACATCTCGTTGCGAAATATATTGTGCGGGTCCCAGCGCTGCTTGGTACGGCGCAAGCGGCTTTCGATCATCAGATCGGGAAAGAAGATTTTGTACCACTGGGGGTTTTTGCCGTTGGCCGGATTACCGCCTGTATAGGTCATGTCGAGGTCGGGGTAATTGATGTAGCAGCCTTCGAACGCATTGTTGAGCGGTACGCCTTGCGCATCGGCAAACGCATTGACGTACAGCCCTCGGATCCAGTCGGCATGGGCTTGATCCGCGGCCGCGCTGTCGCCGTGCCAGTAACACTGGGGTTGCCACTTGAGGAGGGACGAACGCTGGGCGGCCGACGACTCCTTGCGTACGGGCGCGCTGGCGGCGTTGATCTGGCCGCCGAAGGACTGAATCTGGATCAGGCTTTGTGTCAGGTGGTTGTCAGGGTCCGGCCAGGTCAGGGTAGTCCAGATGGCCTGTAGCACTTGGGGGCTGAACTCACCTTTCTGATAGGCCGATTTATAGCGCCCACGCTGATTGTCTCCCGAACCATTCAATGTTTGCTCGCACACCAGCCAGTCCAGGCGCCGCGCCGCAGCCTGGGCGGATGAGACTGAGTCGATGGGGCGCCCGCCGGCTGTGCCGGGCGGCAAATGGACCACATGAAACGGCACCAGCGACTCGGTGGCAGGTAAGCCGATGGCCGTGAGCATCTTGTCGACAAAATCATCGAAGGGCGCACGGTCGTTCAGCTCCCCCTCCTTGTCCACATAATGGATACCCAAGGTGATATTGCCTGTGTGCTCGTGGCGCATTTCCAGTTTGGTCGCCAGGCCCCAGGTGTCCGGGTTGCTCTGATGACTGGCGAACCATCGCTGGTAAGCCACCAGCAGGTTGTTAAGTGCATCCTGGGTCAGTACTGACCAATCCCATTCCAACACCAGCCACAGTACTTCTTTGGGGGCCGGTGGCAGGTCCTTGAAGTAATAGCTGGTGATAATGCCGAATTGACCACCCCCCGCACCGCAGCACGCGGCGAACAGGTCCAATTCGTCCTCTTGGGTGCTGTCCCTGCTGACATGGCGCGGTTCTAGCCCTTTGCCTTGGCTGTCAGGCACCAGGATATCGACCCCGCTGAGCCAGTCACACACCAGTCCATACTTGCGAGACAGCAGCCCATAGCCGCCACCGCAAATGTGTCCGCCCAGGCCCACGCTATAGCATGAGCCGCCGGGCAAGGTTTTGTTGGCCAGCTTGTACAAAGCGCCATAGGCGTCCCAGTTCTGGCCGCCGGCCTCCAGGCGAAAGCGGTAGCGAAAGGGCTGCGTGGGGTTCAGCTCGGAACCGATCTGGCCGTTGGCATCGTAGATCACTCGGTTCAGCGCGCTGATATCCAGGATCGACAGCACCTCATTCGGGCTGTCGGGCATCTTGTTGGCGACAAACCCTTCGTAGCAATGACCGCCGCTGCGTACGGTGATGCGTCCATTGGGCAGGGCCAATGCCTGGGCGGCGGCGTCCATGATGTCTTGCGGGCTGCGGCAAAGGTAAATCAGGTTGGCGCCATTGGGCGAAGACTGGCCCTGCACATTGCCCAAGGGCCAGCGCAGATTGAAACCCTTTTGCAGGGTTGAGTGACGACGGTCTGAAACGGTGACGAGATCAAATGCCATGATGTACTCCTAAGAGCCAAGAATGACTTCTGATGCGGCTAACTTAACGACCGAGGGGCAAGGACTACGGGGCTTGCGAAGGTGGTTAGACGGCAAAGGGCACGAAGTGCATTAAAAAAGGAGGTGGGCGACATGCCCACCTCCTTTGAAGCCTAGCGTATAAGCTGCGGTCGTTGCGCCGTGCAACTTACTTGCGTGCGTTGCGCACACCTTCCGACAGCGCTGCGCACAGGGTCAGCACGCCATCAATGGCTTGCTGATCGTTCTTGGCCGTGGCGATGTGATCGATCAGCGCCGAACCCACTACCACCCCGTCCGCCAAGCGTGCGATGGCCGCTGCCTGGTCGGGTGTGCGGATACCAAAGCCGATGCTGATCGGCAGGTCGGTATGGCGGCGCAGGCGGGCCACGGCTTCTTCGACGTGTTCCAGGGTGGCGGCACCCGCCCCGGTGACACCGGCGACCGACACGTAATACACAAACCCGGAGCTGCCATTGAGCACAGTAGGCAGGCGCACGTCATCGGTAGTCGGCGTGGTCAGGCGGATAAAGTCGATACCTGCGGCCTGGGCCGGGTCGCACAGCTCGCCGTTATGCTCGGGGGGCATGTCCACCACGATCAGGCCGTCGACGCCCGCTGCCTTGGCATCGGCAATGAACTGCGACACGCCGTATTTGTGGATCGGGTTGAAATAGCCCATCAACACCAGCGGCGTGTCGTCGTTGTCCTGGCGGAACTCGCGAACCATCTGCAGGGTTTTCAACAGGTTCTGCTTGGCGGCCAGTGCGCGGATATTGGCCAGCTGGATGGCCGGGCCATCGGCCATCGGGTCGGTGAAGGGCATGCCCAGCTCGATCACGTCGGCGCCGGCGGCCGGCAAGCCCTTGAGGATCGCCAGCGAGGTGTCATAGCCGGGGTCGCCAGCGGTGACGAAGGTCACCAGGGCGGCGCGATTTTGTTCCTTGAGTTGCGCAAAGCGGGTTTGCAGGCGGCTCATCAGTGTTTCTCCTGCTTGGACTGTTCCATATGGTGCATCACGGTCTGCATGTCTTTGTCGCCACGGCCCGAGAGGTTGACCACCATCAGGTGATCCTTGGGCAAGTTTGGCGCGCGCTTGAATACTTCAGCCAGGGCGTGGGCGCTTTCCAGTGCCGGAATGATCCCTTCCAGGCGGCAGCATTTGTGGAAGGCTTGCAGGGCTTCGTCGTCCGTTACCGAGGTGTACTGGACGCGGCCGATGTCATGCAACCACGCGTGTTCCGGGCCGATGCCGGGGTAGTCCAGGCCTGCGGAAATCGAGTGGGCGTCGATGATCTGGCCGTCGTCGTCCTGCAGCAGGAAGGTGCGGTTGCCGTGCAGCACGCCCGGTACGCCGCCGTTGAGGCTGGCAGCGTGCTTGCCGGTTTCGATGCCATGGCCTGCGGCTTCAACACCGATGATCTCGACGCTGGTGTCATCCAGGAATGGGTGGAACAGGCCCATGGCGTTGGAACCGCCGCCGATGCACGCCACCAGGCTGTCCGGCAGGCGGCCTTCCTGGGCCTGCAGCTGGCTGCGGGTTTCCTTGCCGATCACGGCCTGGAAGTCGCGCACCATCGCCGGGTATGGGTGTGGTCCGGCCACGGTACCGATCAGGTAGAAGGTGCTGTCGACATTGGTTACCCAGTCGCGCAGGGCTTCGTTCATGGCGTCTTTGAGGGTGCCGGTGCCGGCGACCACGGGGATGACCTCGGCGCCCAGCAGCTTCATGCGGAACACGTTGGCCTGCTGGCGCTCGATGTCGGTGGTGCCCATGTAGATCACGCATTGCAGGCCAAAGCGCGCCGCCACGGTTGCGGTGGCCACGCCGTGCATGCCGGCGCCGGTTTCGGCGATGATGCGTTTCTTGCCCATGCGCCTGGCCAGCAGGATCTGGCCGATGCAGTTGTTGATCTTGTGCGCGCCGGTGTGGTTGAGCTCTTCGCGCTTGAGGTAGATCTTGGCGCCGCCGCAGAACTCGGTCAGGCGTTCGGCAAAATACAGCGGGCTTGGGCGCCCGACATAATCGCGCTGAAAGTAGGCCAATTCTTCATTAAACGCCGGATCTACCTTCGCCGCTTCGTATTCACGGGCCAGGTCGAGAATCAACGGCATCAGGGTTTCAGCGACGTAGCGGCCGCCGAACGCACCAAACAGGCCGTTGGCGTCAGGGCCGTTGCGTAGATCGGTCTGGGACTGAGTCATGGGACGCTCCAGGAAAAATGTGTTTAAAGGCAATGACGGTCACTCTACTCGTGACGCTCTGACCTGAAAACCGATAAGATCGCCGCAACCTGTCAGGAAAACTCACAGATGAGCCGCGACCTTCCTCCCCTCAACGCCCTGCGCGCTTTTGAAGCCACCGCTCGCCTTAACAGCGTCAGCCAGGCTGCGGAGCTATTGCACGTGACCCATGGTGCGGTCAGCCGCCAGTTGAAAGTGCTGGAGGAGCACTTGGGCGTGAGCCTGTTCATCAAGGATGGGCGCGGCCTTAAACTCACAGATGCTGGCGTCAGGCTACGAGATGCCAGCAGCGAGGCTTTCGAGCGGTTGCGCGACGTGTGCGCCGAACTCACCCAACGCGGCGCTGACGCGCCCTTCGTTCTTGGTTGTTCAGGCAGTTTGCTGGCGCGTTGGTTTATCCCTCGGCTGGGGCGGTTGAATGCTGACTTGCCGGATTTACGCTTGCACCTGTCGGCAGGCGAAGGCGATCTGGACCCGCGCCGCCCGGGGCTGGATGCCTTGCTGGTATTCGCTGAGCCGCCGTGGCCGGCGGATATGCAGGTGTATGAGCTGGCCAGCGAGCGCATCGGACCGGTCTTGAGCCCCCGCTTCGCCGGTTTTGAACAACTGCGTCAGGCCCCAGCGTCGGATCTGCTGGAGCAACCCTTGCTTCACACCACCTCACGTCCGCAAGCCTGGCCCAGTTGGGCACGGCAACACGGCCTAGAGCCCGGCGCGCTGAAACTCGGCCAGGGGTTTGAGCATTTGTATTATCTGCTGGAAGCGGCGGTTGCCGGCTTGGGAGTGGCAATTGCGCCAGAACCGCTGGTGGCAGAGGACCTGCGAGCGGGTCGCCTGGTGGCGCCTTGGGGGTTCAGTGAAACCCCGGCGCACCTGGCGTTGTGGCTACCCAAGCGCGCCGCAGACGGGCGCGCCGGGCAGTTGGCGCAATGGCTCAAGGCTGAGCTGTTGCGTCAACCGATGTAACCGGTCAATCAGTCACCGCGTTTGCACAGCAGATAAGCCGCCAGCAGGCCCAGCGCGCCAACGGCGACACCGGCGGTCGTCCAGGGGTGCTCTTGTGCGTAGTCACGGGTGGCAGCGCTGGTTTCGCGGATTTTGACTTTGCTTTCTTCGTAGGCGTCGCTGATCAGGTGGCGAGAGTGCTTGAGGGCGTTCTCGGCATTGCTTTTCAAGGCCTTCAGCGTTTTGCGCGACTCATCGGACGCGTCGTCCTTGAGGCTCTCCAGCGATTTGAGCAGGCTCGAAATCTCGGCTTCCATGCTTTCCAGCGACGCTTTGCGTAAAGAAGTGTTGGCCATGTGGACATCTCCTGAAGTGATTGAGTGGCGTGTGTAGATACCGACTGCGCCGGTTTCAGAAAGTGCAGTAATTCTGAACTTTCGCCTCCCAACGGTCGCCTGAAGCAGTACGCACATTCGCTGCTAGTCTTGATTGACGACCTAAAGGAGAAACGCCATGAGTGATCATCACACGTACAAGAAAGTCGAACTGGTAGGCTCTTCCACCACCAGCATCGAAGACGCGATCAACAATGCCCTGGCTGAAGCCAACAAAAGCATCAAGCATCTGGAGTGGTTTGAGGTGACCGAAACCCGTGGTCACATCAAAGATGGCAAGGCTGCGCACTTCCAGGTCACGCTCAAAGTGGGATTCCGCATTGCCAGTAGTTGATCGGCAGAGTTGAACTTTGCCCGCTGGCCGATTGCCATAACCTGCGCTACAAACAACGGGTGCCGACGCGATGAGCGTCGGCACGCTCTTTTTGATCAGCGCAAGGAAAGTAACGGATGAAGAAGTTTCTGTTAGCGGTAGGGTTGTTGAGCATTGCGGGTACCGCTATGGCGGCGGGCAAGCCTTGTGAAGAGCTGAAAAGCGAAATCGCAGCGAAAATCGACGCCAAGGGTGCTTCGGGGTATTCGCTGGAAGTGGTGGACAAAGGTGCTACGCCAAGTGACCAGAAAGTAGTTGGCACCTGCGAAGGTGGCACCAAGGAAATTGCCTACAAGCGCGGCTAACCCCGTGCTGTATAAGCGACGCACCTGTGGCGAGGGAGCTTGCTCCCGCTGGAGTGCGCAGCGCTCCCATTTTTTGGGGCCGCTACGCAGCCCAGCGGGAGCAAGCTCCCTCGCCACAGGTGCGTCGTTTTTTGCCTCGGACTACTCAGCCCTTCATTACTTGTGCAAGCAGCTCGTAGGAATGAATCCGGTCGGCGTGCTCATACAGGTCACTGGTAAAAATCAGCTCATCGGCACCGGTCTGCTCGATCAACACCTCCAACTTGCCGCGAATCTTCGCCGGGCTGCCCACCATGGCCAAGCCGAGGAAGCTACCGACCGCATCTTTTTCATGGGGCAACCACAGGCCGTCCATGGTTTTTACTGGAGGGCGCTGCACCAGGCTCTGGCCGCGCATCAACGCGAGAATACGCTGGTACACCGAGGTGGCCAGGTAATCGGCCTGCTCATCGGTGTCGGCCGCCACCAGCGGAATGCCGAGCATCACGTAGGGCTTGTCCAGTACGGCTGAAGGCTTGAAGTGATTGCGATACACGCGAATTGCCTCATGCATCAAGCGCGGTGCGAAATGGGAGGCGAAGGCGTAAGGCAAGCCACGCTCACCGGCCAATTGTGCGCTGAACAGGCTTGAACCCAGCAGCCACACCGGCACATTGGTGCCGGTGCCCGGTACCGCGATAACCCGTTGGTCGGGCGTACGCGGGCCGAGGTAGGCCATCAGCTCGGCCACATCTTCGGGGAAGTCATCGGCACTGCCGGAGCGTTCACGGCGCAGGGCGCGGGCGGTCATCTGGTCGGAACCGGGCGCGCGCCCCAGGCCCAGGTCAATACGACCGGGGTAGAGGCTTTCCAGCGTACCGAACTGCTCGGCGATCACCAGTGGCGCGTGGTTTGGCAACATCACCCCGCCAGACCCCACGCGAATGGTCGAGGTGCCGCCTGCCAGGTAACCGAGCAGTACCGAGGTGGCCGAACTGGCGATGCCGTCCATATTGTGGTGCTCAGCTACCCAGAAACGGTGGTAGCCGAACTTCTCCACATGCTGGGCCAGGTCCAGGGAATTGCGCAGCGACTGCGCCGGGCTGCCGTTGGCGCGTACGGGCACCAGGTCGAGGGTCGAGAACTTTACGTCGGACAGCGATTTCATAAGCCTGCTTCTCCAATGGGGGCGCAGGCTTTCTAGACGAACCAAAACCTGCCGCTTCATGTGCATGCTCTATGCAATGAGGGCATATACCCGAGATTCAATAGGTAGCTCTGAAATTTCCTACTGGATTGCTAGGTTTCTCTTACGAATGAACTTTGTTTTGACGTCTATCCTCAGAACCCTTACCGACGCAAAACCACCGTTCGAGGAGAAAGCTATGAGTATCGTTAAAAAGGCATCCGCGCATTGGGAAGGCGACCTGAAGACTGGCCTGGGCTCCATTTCCACCGAAACCGGCGTGCTGCGCGAAGCGCCCTACGGCTTCAAGGCCCGCTTCGAGGGCGGCAAGGGTACCAACCCTGAAGAATTGATCGGCGCGGCTCACGCCGGCTGTTTCTCCATGGCGTTTTCCATGATTCTCGGCGACGCCGGGCTCAAGGCTGACAGCATCGACACCCAGGCCGAAGTGACTCTGGACCAGGTCGAGGGCGGCTTTGCGATTACAGCAGTGCACCTGATCCTGAAGGCCAAAATCCCAGGCGCGAGCCAGGCACAGTTCGATGAACTGAGCAAAAAAGCCAAGGAAGGGTGCCCGGTCTCCAAGGTACTGAATGCAACCATCACCTTGGATGCCACGCTGGTCAACTGACACAGCAGTCATCTTATGTGGGAGCGGGCTTGCTCGCGAATGCGGTGGATCAGCCGATATCTTCGGTGACTGATACTCCGTATTGGCGAGCGAGCCCGGTCCCACATGTTTAGTTCTGCGTTAAATCAGAACTCGTGTTTGCAAAATGTGGTCGAATAGCCCATGCAGCCTAGGCGCACACTCGTGCGCAGCGCATTCAGGGAGCTCCACACATGAAACGTTTTGCCTTGGCAATCATCTGCGGTGTATTGGCCACTTCGGCCGTGGCCGCGCCAAAAGATTGTGAAGAGCTCAGGAAAGAAATCGAAGTGAAGATCCAGGCCAAGGCGATTCCGTCCTACACCCTGGAAATCATCACCGCCGAAGAAGCCAAGAACCATGACGAAGCCATGATTGTCGGCTCATGCGAAAACGGCACCAAGCGCATCATCTATCAAAAGAACAACGACTGACTCAGATGCAGTTCACGCTGCGCTCTTCGGCCAATAGTTGGCGGGTTGAGTCGTACAGCCGGATGTTGGGCGTGAACGCCAGTGAGCGCCCTTCCAGCACATAGCGCTGGCCGGCCTGAAAGTGGTCGTACTGCAGCGTCATGAAGCAGGTGCGATACATCATCTGGCTGAGGCCACCCAGGCCGCCGCCAGCGGGCACTTCAAAGTCAAAGCGCACCATCAGCTCGTGAGGGCCGGGAGGCATTTGAAAAAAGCGCCCGTCGTCGAGGTTTTTCCCGTCCAGGCGCTGAGCCATCACCAACTTGGAACCCGGTGTCGGCGTGGTGAAATCGACCCAGGCCTGCTGCGGGTCCACGGGGGGGATGGGGGTCGAGGCGCAAGCGCTGAGGAATACAGCGGCGACGGGAAGCAAGAGCTGGCGCATGGCAGGTACTCAACACGAGAAGAGGCTTGAGTATAAACACGCCACGCCGTGGAAAAATCCCCGGCAAGCGCGATAGTCTGGCGAACCCATCACCCAGGAGCAGTCAGTGCATGATCAGGCGTTTTCTTCCAGGACTGATGGTTTTGCTGCTCAGCGGCTGCTCCAGTGTCAGTTATTACAGCCAGTTGGCGAGTGGCCAGTGGCACCTGTTGCGGGCCCGGGAGCCGGTTGCCGAGGTCATCGCCGACCCTGCTCGCCCGCCACTGCTGCGCGAGCATCTGGCTCAATCGCAGAAAGCTCGAACCTTTGCCAGTGAACACCTGCATCTGCCGGACAATCAAAGTTACCGGCTTTATGCCGATATTGGCCGACCCTATGTGGTCTGGAATGTCTTCGCCACGCAGGAATTTTCTCTGTCACCCCAGAACCATTGCTTTCCCATCGCCGGTTGCGTCGCCTATCGCGGCTACTACAACCAAGGTGCGGCCCGGGGCGAGGCGGCGCTGTTGCGGCAACAGGGCATGGATGTGTCGATCGGCGGCGTGGAGGCCTATTCCACCCTGGGCTGGTTCAATGACCCGATCATGAGTTCGATGATGAGCTGGGGCGATGAGCGCCTCGCCACGCTGATCTTCCATGAGCTGGCCCACCAGCGCTTCTACGTGAAGGACGACACCGAGTTCAACGAGTCCTATGCCAGTTTTGTCGAGCAGGAGGGCACGCGCCAATGGCGTGCGGCGCGGGGCCTGGCGCCTGTCGGCGATGCGGCGTTGAAGCAACGCGATCAATTTATCCGGCTGATTCTCGATACCCGTAGACGCCTGGAGGCGTTGTACGCGCAGCCGTTGGCAGCGGACGCGATGCGCCGGGCCAAAGCGGCGCAATTCGAGCAGTTGCGTAGCGAATACCGGCACCTGCGTGATAGCCAATGGGGTGGTGACAAGCGTTATGACGCCTGGATTAACCAGCCGATGAATAACGCGCGGCTTTTGCCGTTTGGGTTGTATGACCAATGGGTGCCGGCGTTTGCGGCGTTGTTTGCGCGGGAAGGCGGGGATTGGGTGAGGTTTTATGCGGCGGTGGAGAAGTTGGGTGGGCTGCCGGTGGAGCAGCGTAAAGCGGCGTTGAGGCAGTTGGAGACGGTTGGTCGTTAGGGCCTCTTCGCAGGCAAGCCAGCTCCCACAGTTGACCGATTTTCAACATGAGGATGCGGTCAACTGTGGGAGCTGGCTTGCCTGCGAAAGCGGTCTCAAGGACGCTGCAAAAACGCCTGATGCATCTGGTCCAACGTCTCGAAATGCCAGGTCGGTGCCTCGGCACTCAGCTCTTCAAAACTACCAAACCCATACCCCACGGCGGCCGAATCCAGCCCATTACTGCGTGCGCCGATCAGGTCATGCTTGCGATCACCGATCATCAAGGTGGTGGCCGGGTCCAGCCGTTCCTCACGCATCAAATGCGCGATCAACTCGACCTTGTTGGTACGCGTGCCGTCCAGTTCGCTGCCGTAGATCACCTTGAAGTACTTGGCAAAGTCGAAATGCCGCGCAATCTCGCGGGCAAATTCCCACGGTTTGGAGGTGGCTACGTACAGCTGACGCCCTTGGCTGTTCAACTCTTCCAATAACGGCATGACGCCGTCGAACACGCGGTTTTCGTACAGGCCGGTGACCTTGAAGCGCTCACGGTAGAAATTCACCGCCTCCCATGCCTTGGCCTCGTCGAAGGCGTAAAACTGCATGAACGCCTGCAGCAAGGGCGGGCCGATGAAGTGTTCGAGTTTGGTCAGGTCGGGCTCATCAATGCCCAGTTTGGCCAAGGCGTACTGGATCGAACGGGTAATGCCCTCGCGTGGGTCGGTGAGGGTGCCGTCCAGGTCGAACAGGACGGTGGGGTGATGCAGGGTCATTGATCGAATCCTTCAGCCAGGTGCAGGTCTTTGAGCTTCACGTAGTTCGCAGCGCTGTAGGTGAAAAAGGCGCGTTCTTTGTCAGTCAATGCGCGAACCTGTTTGACCGGGCTGCCCACATATAAAAAACCACTGTCGAGTTTCTTGCCTGGCGGCACCAGGCTGCCGGCGCCGATGATCACGTCGTCTTCGACCACGGCGCCATCCATCACGATACTGCCCATGCCGATCAGGACGCGGTTACCCACGGTGCAGCCATGCAGCATGACTTTGTGGGCGATGGTCACATCGTCGCCGATCAGCAACGGGTAACCCTGCGGATTGAACGGCCCGGCATGGGTAATGTGCAGCACGCAGCCGTCTTGCACGCTGGTGCGCGCACCGATGCGGATGCGGTGCATATCGCCGCGAATCACCGTCAGCGGCCAAACCGAGCTGTCAGTGCCGATTTCGACATCGCCGATCACCACCGCCGAAATATCGACAAACGCCCCGGCGCCGAGGGTTGGCGTGTGGTTCTGATAGGTGCGAAGGGTCACGATAGCCTCTCTCTCTTCTGCTGATAGCTGCGGTGGGTGTTGATTGTAATTAAGATGGCCCCATCTTTGTTCTACATGTTTCTTCAGCCAAGGTGCCCACCGTGAGCGCGAACAACCCTCTTTTGCAGTCCTACGACCTGCCGCCGTTCTCGGCGATCCGTGCCGAGCACGTGCAGCCGGCCATCGAACAGATCCTCGCCGACAACCGCGTGGCAATCGCAGAGATCCTCCAAAGCCAGGGTAAAAATCCGACGTGGGCAGGCCTGGTCCTGGCCATGGATGAACTCAATGATCGCCTTGGCGCGGCCTGGAGCCCGGTCAGCCACCTCAATGCCGTGTGCAACAGCGCCGAACTGCGCGAAGCCTACGAGGCGTGCCTGCCGGCATTGAGCGCCTACTCCACCGAAATGGGCCAGAACCGTGAGCTGTTTCAGGCCTTCGAAGCCCTGGCCAACAGCCCGGAAGCTGCCGGTTTCGATGTGGCGCAAAAAACCATTCTGGAACACTCCCTGCGTGACTTCCGCCTGTCGGGTATTGATTTGCCGCCGGAGCAGCAAAAACGCTACGCCGAGGTGCAGAGCAAGCTGTCCGAGTTGGGCAGCAAATTCTCCAACCAGTTGCTGGACGCCACCCAGGCCTGGACCAAGCACGTCACTGATGAGGCGACACTTGCCGGCCTGACCGATTCGGCCAAGGCGCAAATGGCTGCCGCCGCCCAGGCCAAGGGCCTCGACGGCTGGCTGATCACGTTGGAATTCCCCAGCTACTACGCCGTCATGACCTACGCCCAGGACCGCGCCCTGCGTGAAGAGGTTTATGCCGCCTACTGCACCCGTGCGTCGGACCAGGGCCCGAATGCCGGTCAGAACGATAACGGCCCGGTGATGGAGCAGATCCTCGACCTGCGTCAGGAACTGGCCCAATTGTTGGGTTATGCGTCGTTCTCCGAGCTGAGCCTGGCCACCAAGATGGCCGAATCCAGCGACCAGGTGCTGAGCTTCCTGCGCGACCTGGCCAAGCGCAGCAAGCCGTTCGCCGCCCAGGACCTGCAGCAACTCAAGGCCTACGCCGCCGAGCAAGGCTGCGCTGATCTGCAGAGCTGGGACAGCGGTTTCTACGGCGAAAAACTGCGTGAGCAGCGCTACAGCGTGTCCCAGGAAGCGCTGCGCGCCTACTTCCCCATCGACAAAGTGCTGGGCGGCCTGTTTGCCATTGTGCAGCGCCTGTACGGCATCGAGATCGCTGAGCTTAAAGGCTTCGACACCTGGCACCCGGATGTGCGCTTATTCGAGATCAAGGAGAACGGCGAGCACGTCGGACGCTTCTTCTTCGACCTGTATGCCCGCGCCAACAAGCGTGGCGGTGCCTGGATGGATGGTGCCCGTGACCGCCGCCGTACCCTTGATGGCGTGCTGCAAAGCCCCGTCGCCAACCTGGTGTGCAACTTCACCCCGGCCGACAGTGGCAAGCCTGCCCTGCTGACCCACGATGAAGTCACCACCCTGTTCCACGAATTCGGCCACGGCCTGCATCACCTGCTCACCCGCGTGGAGCACGCCGGCGTATCCGGTATCAACGGTGTGGCGTGGGACGCGGTGGAACTGCCGAGCCAATTCATGGAGAACTGGTGCTGGGAGCCTGAAGGCCTGGCGCTGATCTCCGGCCACTACGAAACCGGCGAGCCCCTGCCCCAAGACCTGCTGGAAAAAATGCTCGCGGCGAAAAATTTCCAGTCCGGCCTGATGATGGTGCGTCAGCTGGAGTTCTCGCTGTTCGACTTTGAACTGCACGCCACCCATGGCGATGGTCGCAGCGTGGCCCAGGTACTTGAAGGCGTGCGCGATGAAGTCTCAGTCATGCGCCCACCGGCCTACAACCGCTTCCCCAACAGCTTCGCTCACATCTTCGCCGGCGGTTATGCGGCGGGTTACTACAGCTACAAATGGGCGGAAGTGCTGTCGGCGGACGCGTTCTCCAAGTTTGAGGAAGACGGCGTGCTCAACGCCCAGACCGGGCGTGCCTTCCGTGAAGCCATCCTGGCCCGTGGCGGCTCCCAGGCGCCGATGGTGCTGTTCGTCGATTTCCGCGGACGCGCGCCGTCGATTGACGCACTCTTGCGCCACAGCGGCTTGAGTGAGGACGCGGCAGCATGAGTGAAGGGCCTGTGATTACCAAAAAGCAATTTATCGCCGGGGCGGTCTGCCCGGCGTGCAGCGAGCCGGACAAGTTGAAGATGTGGACCGAAGACAGCGTGCCGCACCGCGAATGCGTGGCCTGCGGGTATACCGATACGCTGAATGATCAAGGCCTGTCGGTGCCCAAGGAATTGGGCACTAGGGTCAATACCACCGCGTTGAAAGCGCCGGCCGATCCTAAGGTGCAGGCAGTGCAGTTCTTCCCGAACCCGAAGCTGAAAAAAGACTAAGCCGGCACTCACTGTAGGAGCGAGCTTGCTCGCGAAGAACTCAACAGCGCGGCGTTTATCCAGGAAAACGCGCGTTATCGTTAACGTTCTTCGCGAGCAAGCTCGCTCCTATAATTTTTTTTCTTCCTTACCCGTTGTGGTGATCCAGCCTTTCATTGAGCACAACGCAAAGGCGCTGGTGCTGCAATCCCCATTCGCCAAAGCTGTGCGCAACTTGTCGACATCGGCTTTCATCATGTAGCGAACGCCATCCTTGAAACCATTGCTGCTGCCAAAGCCGCCCAAGGTCATTTCGTTCAGCGCGTCCTCCTTGCTCCACCCTTGAACCACCACCCGATACATCGCTGCCATCAGGCCGGTGCGGTCGGCGCCGTGCTTGCAATGCATCAACACCGGGCCATCGGCCTCTGCTGCCTGAATCGCTCTGATTGCCGCCAGCACGTCGGCATCGTCGACGTGGTTGGTTCGATAGCTCAACTGCACCTGTTTGATATCAGAGGATTGGAGCCACTGCGTATCAGATTCTGGCAGGAAGTTGATGACCGTAACGATCTTGAGTTTTTGCAATAACGGCAGCGCACGTCCATCCGGCAATGCGCTGCGATAGAGCGTGGGTGTCATCTGGTGCAGGTTGTATTGGTTACCCACCGGCTGGGCCCACTCCGGCGAGCGGATCGACGCAGCCTCATCGGCTTGTACGGTGCTGAACAGGCTCATGAGCGCCAGGCCGAGAACGAGGAGTAAGCGTGTGTTGAACATGAACGTCGTGACCGAGCTAGGAAGTGGCTGATGGGCCGCAGATTCACTTAAAGCGGGTCAATACGGCGTGAGGTCCGTGTCAAAGAATCGTGATGCTTGCGATCTGATCCGGTGTTTTTGTCACCGAATCGACGCCTCTGAATTCTTAGCCTGCTATCATTTGTAACTAATGTTTGCCATTGTGCTGTGTCTGCTTGGATCCAATTAGCGGCAAAGCCTTCACGCTGCTCCCAGAAGCGGCGGATAAACCCGTGACCACATGATGAGGTGTACCTATGTCTGATCAAGATCAAGACAACCCCCGGCGTGACTTTTTACGCAAATCCTTGACCTTGATCCCGGTGGTCACGGTTGCCAGCACCGGCCTTGGCGGTTCGATGTTGATGGCCACTCCGGAACCGGCCCAGGCCGAGCCGGCCAAACCCGCGGTCAGCGACAAAGCCTACGAGCCAAGTTATTTCACGGCCGAGGAATGGGCGTTTATCAACGCCGCCGTCGAGCGCTTGATTCCCGCTGACGCCCAAGGCCCAGGTGCCTTGGAAGCTGGCGCGCCGGAATACATCGACCGCCAGATGAACACCCCTTACGCCAGTGGCGCCCTGTGGTTCATGCAAGGCCCGTTCAACGCTGATGCGGCGCCGGAGATGGGCTGGCAAAGCAAATTGGTACCCAAGGAGATCTATCGCCTCGGCATTGCTTGTACGGATGCGTGGTCGAAAGCGTTCAACGGTAAGGCTTTTGCTGCGCAAGACAGCGCTACCCGAGACGATATGCTTAGGCGTCTGGAGGCTGGCGGCAGCGAAGTGGCGGCGCACTTCGACGCGGTGCCGCCCAAGATGTTCTTCAACCTTTTGCTGCAAAACACCAAGGAAGGCTTTTTCTGCGACCCTATCCACGGCGGTAATAAAGGCATGGTCGGCTGGACCATGATCGGCTTCCCCGGCGCCCGCGCCGATTTCATGGATTGGGTGGAACGCAACGAGCAATACCCCTTCCCGGCTGTTTCCATTCGCGGCGAGAGGGCGTAAACGTGGCGACCATCATGAAGAAAGTGGATGCAGTGATTGTGGGCTTCGGCTGGACGGGCGCGATCATGGCCAAAGAGCTGACAGAAGCGGGCCTCAACGTGGTAGCGCTGGAGCGCGGCCCGATGCAGGACACTTATCCAGACGGCAACTATCCCCAGGTCATCGACGAATTGACCTACAGCGTGCGTAAGAAGCTGTTCCAGGACATCTCCAAAGAAACGGTGACCATTCGCCACAGCGTGAATGACGTCGCCCTGCCCAATCGTCAGTTGGGCGCGTTCTTGCCGGGCAATGGCGTTGGTGGTGCGGGGTTGCACTGGTCGGGCGTGCATTTTCGCGTCGACCCGATTGAGCTGCGCATGCGCAGCCATTACGAAGAGCGCTACGGGAAGAACTTCATTCCCAAGGACATGACCATCCAGGACTTCGGCGTCAGCTACGAAGAGCTGGAGCCGTTTTTCGACTATGCGGAAAAAGTCTTTGGCACCTCCGGCCAAGCCTGGACGGTCAAGGGCCAACTGGTCGGTGAAGGCCGTGGCGGCAACCCCTACGCGCCGGATCGCTCCAACCCGTTCCCGCTGGAGGCGCAGAAAAATACTGTCTCCGCCCAGCTGTTTCAGAAAGCGGCGACCGACGTAGGTTACAAACCTTACAACCTGCCTTCGGCCAATACGTCGGGGCCGTACACCAACCCCTACGGTGCGCAGATGGGCCCGTGCAACTTCTGCGGGTTTTGCAGTGGCTACGTGTGCTACATGTACTCCAAGGCTTCGCCGAACGTGAACATCCTGCCGGCCTTGCGCCAGGTGCCCAACTTCGAGCTGCGGCCCAATTCCCACGTGCTCAAGGTCAACCTCGACAGCACCAAGAAGAAAGCCACCGGCGTGACCTACATCGACGCCCAGGGCCGCGAGTGTGAACAACCGGCTGACCTGGTGATTCTTGGCGCCTTCCAGTTCCATAACGTGCGCCTGATGCTGCTGTCCGGCATCGGCAAACCCTACGACCCGATTACCAACGAGGGTGTGGTAGGCCGCAACTTCGCCTACCAGAACATGGGCACCATCAAGGCGTTCTTCGACAAGGACACCCACACCAACAACTTTATCGGCGCGGGCGGCAATGGCGTGGCCATCGACGACTTCAACGCCGACAACTTTGACCATGGCCCCCACGGCTTCGTGGGTGGTTCGCCGATGTGGGTCAACCAGGCGGGCAGCCGGCCGATTGCCGGTACGTCCAACCCGCCGGGCACGCCGGCCTGGGGCAGCACCTGGAAGCGCGCCACCGCCGATTACTACACCCATCAGGTCTCAATGGATTCTCACGGTGCCCATCAGTCCTACCGCAGCAACTACCTGGATCTGGACCCGGTCTACCGGGATGCCTACGGCCTGCCGCTGCTGCGCATGACCTTCGACTGGCAAGAAAACGACATCAAGATGAACCGCTTCATGATGGAAAAAATGGGTAAAGTGGCCCAGGCCATGAACCCCAAGGCCATCGCCGTGCTGGGTAAAAAGGTTGGTGAGCATTTCAATACCGCCTCCTACCAGACCACCCACCTCAACGGCGGCGCGATCATGGGCACCGACCCGAAAACCAGTGCGTTGAACCGCTACTTGCAGAGCTGGGATGTGCACAACGTCTTTGTCCCTGGTGCTTCCGCTTTCCCACAAGGCTTGGGCTACAACCCTACCGGCCTGGTGGCAGCGTTGACCTACTGGTCAGCTCGCGCGATTCGCGAGCAGTACCTCAAAAACCCCGGCCCGCTGGTTCAGGCATAAGGAGCGATGACCATGAAAGCACTCGTTATCGCCTCCCTGGCGCTGTTCAGCAGCTGCTCGATCAGCGCCGCCGAAACCGATCTGATCAAGCAGGGTGAATACCTGGCACGTGCCGGCGACTGCGTCGCCTGCCACACCGCCAAGGGTGGCAAGCCCTTCGCTGGCGGCCTGCCGATGGAAACGCCTATTGGCGTGATCTACTCCACCAACATCACCCCGGACAAGACCGGTCTGGGCGACTACAGCTTCGAGGATTTCGACAAGGCCGTGCGCCATGGTGTCGCCAAGAACGGTAGTACGCTTTACCCGGCGATGCCTTACCCGTCTTATGCACGTGTCAGCGACAGCGATATGCAAGCGCTGTATGCGTACTTCATGAAGGGGGTCGAACCGGTTGCCCAGGAAAACAAGGACAGCGATATTCCCTGGCCCCTGAGCATGCGTTGGCCGTTGGCGGCCTGGCGCTGGATGTTTGCCCCGGCAGTCGAGGCGCATCAGCCGCAAGCCGCTGCCGACCCGGTGATCGATCGCGGTGCCTACCTGGTGGAAGGTCTCGGACATTGCGGCGCCTGCCATACGCCGCGTGCCCTGACCATGCAGGAAAAAGCCCTGAGTGCCACGGACGGCAGCGCCTTCCTCTCTGGCAGTGCGCCGTTGGAAGGCTGGATTGCCAAAAGCCTGCGCGGCGACCACAAGGACGGCCTCGGCAGTTGGAGCGAAGAGCAACTGGTGCAGTTTCTCAAGACCGGCCGCAGTGACCGCAGTGCGGTGTTCGGCGGTATGAGCGATGTTGTCGTCCATAGCATGCAGTACATGTCGGAAGATGACCTGACCGCTATCGCGCGATACCTCAAGAGCCTGCCGGCAGTCGATCCGAAGGACCAGCCGCACCAATACGACAAGCAGGTAGCGCAAGCGCTCTGGAAAGGTGATGACAGCAAGCCGGGCGCCTCGGTGTATATCGACAACTGCGCGGCCTGCCACCGTACCGACGGCCATGGCTATACGCGGGTATTCCCGGCGCTGGCGGGCAACCCGGTGTTGCAGACGGCAGATGCCACGTCGTTGATCAACATTGTGTTGAACGGCGGCACCTTGCCGGCCACCCATGCGGCGCCATCAACCTTCACTATGCCAGCGTTCGCCTGGCGTCTGTCGGACCAGGAAGTGGCGGATGTGGTCAGTTTTATCCGTGGCAGCTGGGGCAACCAGGGCGCGCCGGTCAAGGCGAGCGATGTGGCGGACCTGCGCAAAAACGATCTGCACACCACCTCGGGCGATGACTTGGGGCAGGTGACGCAAAAGCACTGATAAGTTCGCTGGCCGCCCAACGGCACTGGTCAGAAACCTCGCGCCTCGATACTGTATATAAAAACAGTATCGAGGCGTTTTCATGTCTACTGCGCTGCCGCCCCGTGGCCGGGGTACGGCCACCAATCTGCATAATCGCTTTGCACCCACCGTCAGCGTGGCCGAGGACGACGGTTGGTATCAGGAAGTGCCGCCGACCCAAGGCACCGAAGTGCGTATCGAAACGGCCAAGACCATCATCACCCGCAACAACTCGCCGGACTTGCCGTTTGATCGGTCGATCAACCCGTATCGTGGTTGTGAACATGGTTGCATCTACTGCTATGCGCGGCCCAGCCATGCCTATTGGGACATGTCGCCCGGGCTGGACTTTGAAACCAGATTGATTGCCAAGAGCAATGCGGCCGATGTGCTGGAACAGCAGCTGTCCAAGCCGGGCTACGTGTGTGCGCCGATCAACCTGGGCTCCAATACCGATCCGTACCAGCCAATCGAGCGCGAATACCGGATCACCCGGCAAACCCTTGAAGTACTGCTGCGCTACCGCCACCCAGTGACGATCATCACCAAGGGCTCGCTGATCCTGCGCGACCTCGACCTGCTGACCGAGTTGGCCCGCCAGCGCCTGGTGGCGGTGATGATCAGCCTCACCAGCCTGGACGACGAGCTCAAGCGCATCCTGGAACCGCGCACGGCGGCCCCCAAGGCACGGCTGCGGGCGATTCGGGTAATGCGCGACGCAGGCATCCCGGTGGGCGTGCTTTGTTCGCCAATGATCCCGATGATCAACGACAGCGAGCTGGAGAGCCTGCTTACCGAAGCTCACGCGGCCGGCGCACAAAGCGCGGCGTATATGATGCTGCGCCTGCCATTGGAGGTGGCGCCGTTGTTCGAGGAGTGGCTGGCGGCCCATTACCCCCAGCGAGCCGCCCATGTGATGAGCCTGGTGCGTCAAGTACGCGGGGGTGAGGTGTATGACAGCCGGTTTGGCGTGCGTATGCGCGGTGAAGGGCCGTTTGCCGATTTGCTGGCGCAGCGTTTCAGCAAGGCGATCAAGCGTCTGGGGCTGAATCGGCGGCAAGGGTTCAACCTTGATTGCACGGCGTTTTGCCCACCGGGCAGGCAGATGGCTTTGTTGTAGACTGAGGGAGAGACGTGCACCTTTGCTGTAGGAATAGTCGCGTTTTGACATCACTGAAACCCGCGTTCTAGAGCGGTTCATTCAGTTTGAGTTAAGTTTCGACGTTTACCTTGTTCAGCGAGTGACTGATGAGTCGGCGGCCTGGCCGGTGCTTGTTTTACAACTATTTCACCGCCATGGCGTCGAACTGACCTGAACCCTCCCCTGCATTGATCAAGAGGATGAATCATGAGTGACAAGGATAAACAGCCGTTGGCTGCGTCGGCTTCAGCCCCTCAGGTGGCGGAATCCGCCGATGCAGCGCTGCAGCATATCGTTGACGGCTTTTTGCATTTCCATCACGACGTCTTCCCCCAGCAGGAAGAACTTTTCAAGAAACTCGCCACTGCCCAGAGCCCACGGGCGATGTTCATCACCTGCGCCGACTCGCGCATCGTGCCCGAGCTGATCACCCAGAGCTCCCCAGGCGACCTGTTCGTGACCCGTAACGTCGGTAACGTGGTGCCGCCCTACGGCCAGATGAACGGCGGTGTTTCCACGGCTATCGAATACGCTGTGCTCGCCCTTGGCGTACAGCACATCATCGTGTGCGGGCATTCGGACTGCGGCGCCATGCGTGCCGTGCTCAACCCCGACAGTCTGGAAAAGATGCCGACGGTCAAGGCCTGGTTGCGTCACGCCGAGGTCGCCAAGACCATGGTCCATGACAACTGCGACTGCGCCAACGAAGGCGAGAGCATGGCGGTGCTGACCGAAGAAAACGTCATCGCCCAACTGCAACATTTGCGTACCCACCCTTCCGTGGCTTCGCGCATGGCCAATGGTCATTTGTTTATCCATGGTTGGATCTACAACATCGAGACCAGCGAAATTCGGGCCTACGATGCGGACAAAGCGGCGTTCCGACCGCTGAACGGCACCGAGCCGATCCCTTCAGCGACGCCTAAAGCGCGCTTCTAAAACACTTCCCTGCCGGGTAATGCGGTGGCTGCCATGGATGCAGCCAGGCTTTACCGCGCCCGGCGAATGCCTCGGGAGAGTCATCATGCGTGCTGCTCAATTGAAAGCTGTATTGCCACGGGAGCTGCTCGCCTCGGTGGTTGTTTTTCTGGTCGCCTTGCCACTGTGCATGGGCATCGCGATTGCGTCCGGCATGCCGCCGGCCAAGGGCCTGATCACTGGCATCATCGGCGGCCTGGTGGTGGGCTGGTTGGCCGGCTCGCCGCTGCAGGTCAGCGGCCCGGCGGCGGGTCTGGCGGTGCTGGTGTTCGAGCTGGTGCGCCAGCACGGCATGCTGATGCTGGGGCCGATCCTGTTGCTGGCCGGCTTCCTGCAATTGGTTGCCGGGCGTTTGCGCCTGGGCTGCTGGTTTCGCGTCACCGCGCCGGCGGTGGTCTACGGCATGTTGGCCGGGATTGGCGTGTTGATCGTGCTGTCGCAGGTTCATGTGATGCTCGACGGCGCGCCCAAGCCTTCAGGGCTGGATAACCTGGCCGGCTTCCCGGCAGCGCTGGCTGCAGCAATTCCTACCTTCGGCGGCGGGCTCGGCTGGCAGGCTGGCGTACTTGGTTTGTCGACGATGTTGGTGATGTACCTGTGGGACAAATTCCGCCCGCAACAACTGCGGTTTGTACCTGGCGCGTTGCTTGGCGTGGGCCTGGCGACTGTTGCCAGCCTGGTGCTGGCGTTGCAGGTCAAGCGCGTGGAAGTCCCGGAAAACCTGGCGGACGCTATCGACTGGCTGCGCCCCAGCGACTTGCTGAACCTGGCGGATCCACAGTTGCTGATCGCGGCATTCGCCGTGGCGTTTATTGCCAGTGCCGAAACCCTGCTGTCTGCCGCAGCGGTGGACCGCATGCACAGTGGTCAACGTTCGGATTTCGATAAGGAATTGTCGGCCCAAGGGGTGGGCAACATGCTCTGCGGTCTGGTTGGCGCTTTGCCAATGACCGGCGTGATCGTGCGCAGCTCGGCTAACGTCCAGGCCGGGGCAACCACGCGTCTGTCGGCGATGTTCCATGGCCTATGGCTGCTGGGTTTCGTGCTCTTGCTGTCGAGCGTGCTGCAGAGCATTCCGGTCGCGAGCCTGGCGGGTGTGCTGGTGTACACCGGCATCAAGTTGGTAGACATCAAGGCGTTCAAGGCGCTAGGCCGCTATGGGCGGATGCCGATGTTCACCTATGCGGCCACGGCACTGGCAATCATCTTCACCGATTTGCTGACCGGTGTGCTGGTGGGGTTTGGGCTTACATTGGTGAAGCTGGCGTTCAAGGCGTCGCGCCTGAAAGTCAGCCTGATCGACCTGCCCCAGGAAGGTGAGATGGAGCTGCGTTTGACGGGGGCGGCAACCTTTCTGAAGGTGCCGGCGTTGACTCAGGTGTTGTCGGCGGTACCTGCGGGGACCACCCTGAATGTGCCGTTGAGCAACTTGAGTTACATCGACCACTCTTGCCTGGAGTTGCTGGAAGAATGGGGCCGGGCCAATGCGGCCAAGGGCTCGACGTTGGTGATCGAGGCTCGCGGTTTGAAGCGTCGGCTGGAAGGTCGGGTGAGAACGACAGTGGGGATCGGCTCAGCGCCTGCCTGACCTCTCAAAAAACTGTGGGAGCCGGGCTTGCCCGCGATGGCGCTGGTTCAGTCAACTAATCTGTTGGCTGATACTCCGCCAATCGCGGGCAAGCCCGGCTCCCACAGTTGATCTTTGTAAGCCGGACGATTTACGCAGGTTGATCCAGCGACAGCTCAACCCCAAGCTGGCGCGACAGGCATGGCCAGCGCTTCCAGGACGCTTCGGTCTGCGGGCTCTTGAGCTGTTCGCGATAGGCCTCGACCGATTCCAGCGCAAAGCTTTCCTCGTTAAGCATCTCATCCACCGCCAGGTGCACGGCTTCATCCAATTGGTTGGCGAAGTCTTCACCGATCAGTTGATGGGCGATCACGTTGGCCACGGTGGTATCCGCTGGAATCAGCGGCTGGCCAAAATGCTTGATATACAGATCGTTCACTTCTTCGACCAGGCGATGCGCCAGGTAGGCCTCATCCAGCAGGCCATCAAGGCCGTCGTGTCCGGCCAGAATCGCTGGTGGCTGCAGGAAAAAATGTTCAGCGATTTTCAGTACCGGTTTGATCTGGCTTTCAATCCCGGCCTCACGGGCCACGTCATTGGCGGCGTCGAGCAAATCAGGAACCAGATCGATGTAAGCGGTCACAAAACGGGTCATGACCATGTTGCGATCACCGTCAGCCAGGGCGATGGACGAATGCAGGTGCGGCACTTGTTTTTTCAGCTGGCTGACGAGCTGGCCGGTGCTGGCTTCGTGTTGATGGGCACGGGAAATCTGCTCGCGCAATGCGGCGGTGTTCATGAGGGCTCCAGTGAAGCAGGCGTAGGAAAAGGGAGAAGATAAGGTAGTTCGTTTATACGAGCGCCTAAGACGCATTTGTCATAATTATTTCATGGTTATAGGCAGGGGTTATATCGAAATGCCATCGTTCGTCGGATAAACGATTCCGCTGCCCATTTTACGGGCTCCGTCTGTCTGTTTCTATTGATTTGCCCCCACACATTGCGGGGTTGCTACGGCTGTCTATACTCGGTTTTGTACGCAATTAGCTGATGACGCCCAACTGCATGACGCAGGCAAGGCTTGGCGGTTGTAAGCAGTATGGAAGCCGCTCCCTTCGCCGCAGGTGCAAACCGGCGGGATAACAAGAAACATAAAGGGGAACCCGCAATGACGCGACATCCACACGTTTGGATGGGCCTCCTGTTGTGGTCGGTATTCGGCCAGGCGCACGCCGCCTGGACTACGAATATGGCGCCAGGGGCTACTGAAGTCAGCCACGCTGTGTTTGACCTGCACATGACCATTTTCTGGATCTGTGTGGTGATCGGCATCGTCGTGTTTGGCGCGATGTTCTGGTCGATGATCCTGCACCGCCGGTCTACGGGCCAGGTAGCGGCGAAGTTCCACGAAAGTACCACCGTGGAAATCCTCTGGACCGTGGTGCCCTTGCTGATCCTGGTGGCCATGGCCATTCCGGCCACCAAGACCCTGATCAACATCTACGACAGCAGTGAGTCGGATATCGATATCCAGGTCACCGGCTATCAGTGGAAGTGGCACTACAAATACCTGGGCCAGGATGTGGAGTTCTTCAGCAACCTGGCCACACCCGCCGAGCAGATCCATAACCAGGCCACCAAGGGCGAGCACTACCTGTTGGAAGTCGACCAGCCGCTGGTATTGCCGGTGGGCGCCAAGGTGCGCTTTCTGGTGACCGCCGCCGATGTGATCCACTCCTGGTGGGTGCCGGCCTTTGCGGTCAAGCGCGATGCTATCCCTGGCTTCGTCAACGAAGCCTGGACCCGCGTCGAGAAGCCCGGCATCTACCGTGGTCAGTGCGCCGAACTGTGTGGCAAGGACCATGGCTTCATGCCCATCGTGGTGGAGGTCAAGTCCAAGGCCGACTACGACACCTGGCTGGGCGAGCGCAAGGAGGAGGCCGCCAAGCTCAAGGAGTTGACCTCCAAGGAGTGGACGCTGGACGAACTGGTGGCGCGTGGCGACAAGGTCTATCACACCACTTGCGTGGCCTGTCACCAGGCTGAGGGCCAAGGCTTGCCACCGATGTTCCCGGCGCTCAAGGGTTCGAAAATCGCCACCGGGCCGGCCAAAGACCATCTGAGCATCGTGTATCACGGCAAGCCCGGCACCGCGATGGCAGCTTTCGGCAAGCAGCTCTCGGAAGTGGATATCGCCGCTGTGGTGACCTATGAGCGTAACGCCTGGGGCAATAACAAAGGCGACATGGTCACGCCCAAAGACGTGCTGGCTCTGAAACAGGCGGAAAGCAAATGACGACTTTCATTGCCAATGCCCTGAATCGTCCCGCTCACTCGCTTGCAGGAGAACGGCCATGAGCACCGTGATCGACCATGGTCATGCCGACCACGCACACGGCCCCGCCAAGGGCCTGATGCGCTGGGTGCTGACCACCAACCACAAAGACATCGGCACCATGTACCTGTGGTTCGCCTTCACCATGTTCCTGCTCGGCGGCTCGTTCGCCATGGTGATCCGCGCCGAGTTGTTCCAGCCGGGCCTGCAGATCGTGCAGCCGGCGTTCTTCAACCAGATGACCACCATGCACGGCCTGATCATGGTATTCGGCGCGGTGATGCCGGCGTTTGTCGGCCTGGCCAATTGGATGATCCCGTTGATGATCGGCGCGCCGGACATGGCCCTGCCGCGCATGAACAATTTCAGCTTCTGGCTGCTGCCGGCGGCGTTCCTGCTGCTGGTGTCCACCTTGTTCACGCCCGGCGGCGGGCCGAATTTCGGTTGGACCTTCTACGCCCCGCTCTCGACCACCTATGCCCCGGAAAGCGTGACGTTCTTTATCTTTGCCATCCACCTGATGGGCATCAGTTCGATCATGGGCGCGATCAACGTGGTCGCCACCATCCTTAACCTGCGTGCGCCGGGCATGACCCTGATGAAAATGCCGCTGTTCGTGTGGACCTGGCTGATCACCGCGTTCCTGCTGATCGCGGTGATGCCGGTACTGGCGGGCTGCGTGACCATGATGCTGATGGATATCCACTTCGGCACCAGCTTCTTCAGCGCGGCCGGTGGTGGCGATCCCGTGCTGTTCCAGCATGTGTTCTGGTTCTTCGGGCATCCCGAGGTGTACATCATGATCCTGCCGGCCTTTGGCGCGGTCAGCTCGATCATCCCCACCTTCTCGCGCAAGCCGCTGTTCGGCTACACCTCGATGGTCTACGCCACCGCGAGCATCGCGTTCCTGTCGTTCATCGTGTGGGCGCACCACATGTTTGTGGTGGGCATTCCGCTGGTGGGTGAGCTGTTCTTCATGTACGCCACCTTGCTGATCGCCGTGCCTACGGGCGTGAAGGTGTTCAACTGGGTCAGCACCATGTGGCAAGGCTCACTGACGTTCGAGACGCCGATGTTGTTTGCGGTGGCCTTTGTGATCCTGTTCACCATCGGCGGCTTCTCCGGGCTGATGCTGGCGATTGCCCCGGCGGACTTCCAGTACCACGACACCTACTTTGTGGTGGCGCATTTCCATTACGTACTGGTGCCCGGCGCGATCTTCGGGATCTTCGCTTCGGCCTACTACTGGCTGCCTAAATGGACCGGCCACATGTACGACGAAACCTTGGGCAAGCTGCACTTCTGGTTGTCTTTCGTGGGCATGAACATGGCGTTCTTCCCCATGCACTTTGTGGGGCTGGCCGGTATGCCGCGCCGAGTGCCGGACTACAACCTGCAGTTCGCTGACTTCAATATGGTCTCGTCCATTGGTGCCTTCATGTTCGGCGCCACGCAGATCTTCTTCCTGTTCATTGTCATCAAGTGCATCCGTGGCGGCCCGCCTGCGCCGGCCAAACCGTGGGATGGCGCCGAAGGCCTGGAGTGGAGCGTGCCCTCGCCGGCGCCGTATCACACCTTCACCACGCCGCCGGAGGTCAAATGAAGCCCTCCCTATACTCCCCCTGTGGGAGCGGGCTTGCCCGCGATGGCGGTAGGTCAGGCACTGAATCTACCAGCCCTCAGGCCCTCATCGCAGGCAAGCCAGCTCCCACAGAAAGTCCAAAGCCAGGTGGGCGCCATGGCTGAGTCCGTACCGCTCAAGCGCCTGGTCACCCGCCTGCTGATCCTGGTGCTGGCAATGTTCGCCTTCGGCTTCGCCCTCGTGCCGATCTACGACGTGATGTGCAAGGCGTTCGGCATCAACGGCAAGACCGCCGGGCAGTACGAGGGTGAGCAAATGGTTGACCCCTCGCGCCAAGTGCGGGTGCAGTTTCTGTCCACCAACGCCATCGACATGGTCTGGGAATTTCACTCCAAGGCCGATGAGATTGTGGTCAACCCCGGAGCAGTCAACGAGATGCTGTTCGTGGCCTACAACCCCACTGATAAGCCGATGACCGCCCAGGCGATACCCAGTATTTCCCCGGCCGAAGCGGCGATGTACTTCCACAAGACCGAATGCTTTTGCTTCACCCAGCAAGTGTTGCAGCCCGGTGAGCGCATTGAGATGCCCGTACGTTTCATCGTCGACCGAGCGATGCCCACGGATGTGAAGCATTTGACCCTGGCGTACACGCTGTTCGATATCACTGCGCGCCAGCCGCCCGTGGCCGTCAGGACCGGGGGCTAGCTACTGTTTGCCCCCTCAATCAGGAGAGCGAATACATGTCGACTCATGATACGTACTACGTACCAGCGCAAAGCAAATGGCCAATAATTGCCACGATTGGCCTGCTGGTCACCGTGTATGGCCTGGCCGTGTGGTTCAACGACTTGAAGGCCGCGCGCCCTGAATCCCACGGGCCGTGGATCTTTTTCGTCGGCGGTTTGCTGCTGGCCTACATGCTGTTTGGCTGGTTTGGCGCGGTGATCAAGGAAAGTCGTGCTGGGCTGTACAGCGCCCAGATGGACCGCTCGTTCCGCTGGGGCATGACCTGGTTCATCTTTTCGGAGGTGATGTTCTTCATCGCCTTTTTTGGTGCGCTGTTCTACGTGCGCGTCTGGGCTGGGCCTTGGTTGGCGGGCGAGGGGCCCAAGGGCATTGCGCACATGCTGTGGCCGAACTTCGAGTTTGCCTGGCCCCTGCTGAACAACCCCGACCCCAAGCTCTACCCTGCGCCCAAAGGCACCATCAGCCCCTGGGGCCTACCATTGGTCAATACCATCCTGCTGGTGAGTTCCAGCGTGACCATCACCATTGCCCACCATGCCCTGCGCAAAGGCCATCGTGGCGCACTGAAACTCTGGCTGGCGATCACCGTGCTGCTGGGCTTGGCGTTTCTTGGATTCCAGGCCGAGGAATACATCCACGCCTACAAAGAGTTGGGCCTAACCCTGGGTTCAGGCGTGTACGGCGCGACGTTCTTCATGCTCACGGGCTTTCACGGCGCCCACGTGACCATCGGCACCATCATTCTGTTTGTGATGCTGATGCGCATCCTGCGCGGGCATTTCAATGCCGAGCACCAGTTCGGTTTCGAGGCGGCCAGTTGGTATTGGCACTTTGTGGACGTGGTGTGGATCGGGCTGTTTTTCTTTGTCTATGTGCTCTGACGCCGCTTACCACGGCGCATGAGAGACCAATTGGCCGCTGAAAAAGCCCCAGGCGATCAAGCCCACGGTGATCACGGCCAGGGTGACACGCACGGTCAAGGCAGTGACGAGGCGGTTGGAGTTGCCCTCGTCCTTGACCAGGAAGAACAAGCCACTGAACAGGCTCACGACGGTCGCGATCAGCATCAGGGCAATGGCGGCTTTGAGCATGGTCTGGCTCCGGGCTAATTGGGGAGGGGCGATGAGATCGAGTATAGCCAGTGCCATGCAACGCTTTCGTCCGGGCATCGCGCCGACGCTGGTGGTACTGGTGTTGCTGCCGTTGATGGTGGGCCTGGGGTTTTGGCAATTGTCCCGCGGGCACGAAAAGCAACTGTTGGTAGACCGTTATGCCGAGCGCCGCGCCGCCGAGCCGGTCAGCAGTGCTCAGCTCAATGACATGGCTGATCCAGCCTTCCGTCGCGTTCACCTTCGCGGGCAACTGGATGGTGCACACAGCGTATTGCTGGATAACCGCATGCGTGACGGCAAGGCCGGTGTCGAGTTGCTGCAACCCTTTCATGACCAGGCCAGCGGCCTGTGGCTGTTGCTCAATCGCGGCTGGCTGCCCTGGCCGGACCGGCGTATCGCGCCCGCCTTTACTACTCCTGAACAGACGCTGAACCTCGACGCCTGGGTGTACGTCGCCCCAGGCGAGACCTTCCAACTGCATGCCGACCCGGCCAGCACGCAATGGCCGCGCCTGCTTACCGCACTGCACCCCGCCGCCCTGTGGGACGAACTGGGGCGCAGCGGTTTTGACTATGAACTGCGCGCCGAAGCGGGCCCCGGTACCTACGAAACCACCTGGCCCGTCGTCGCCATGGGCCCGGAAAAACACCTGGCCTACGCTGTGCAATGGTTCGCCATGGCCATGGCGTTGCTGGCGCTTTACCTCTACCTCGGATGGCATAACAAAAAGGAGAAGCCCCATGGGAGCGGCCATGAATCCACCCCGCACATCTGACACGCCTGATCGGCGCAAGGGGCGCTGGCAGCTGATTTTGATCCTGATGATGGTGATCGGCCCGATGGTGCTGGCCACCTTCATGTACAAATTGCAGTTCTGGGTGCCGGACAGCCGCAGCTATCACGGCGAACTGATTGGCAACGGCCAGACCCGCGCCGACATCGGCGTGCAGGCCGATGAACAGCGCTGGCAACTGCTGGTCACCGCCCCCACCGCCTGTGCTGCCAATTGCCAGCAACTGGTCTACCTGGCGCGCCAGCTGCAGATCAGCCTTGGCCGTGATGCATCCCGTGCCAGCCATGCCCTGGCGGGTGCGCAACCGTTGAGCGGCGAATACGAGGCCAAGCTCAAAGCCGAATATCCACAGCTGCAGCGCTACCCGCTGGATGTGTCGTCCTTTACCAGGAACGCTGCCGCGCCCGGCGATGCGCAACTGTGGATCGTCGACCCCCACGGCAATTTGGTGCTGCGCTACGACGCCAAGGTCAAGGGCAAGGACTTGCTCAACGACCTGCGCTTGCTGCTGAAACTGTCGAACATCGGATAAGGGCACCCTCATGGCCAAGCCTGGATTTCGCCTCGCGCTGTTTGCCACGTTACTGGCGTTGTTTGTCGTGCTGCTCGGTGCCTATACCCGCCTGACCCACGCCGGCCTCGGCTGTCCGGACTGGCCGGGCTGCTATGGCTTTATCAGCGTGCCGCAAAGCGAAGCCCAACTGGCCCATGCCGAGTTGCACTTTCCCGACACGCCGGTGGAGGCCGACAAAGGCTGGGCCGAGATGACCCATCGCTACTTCGCGGGCAGCCTGGGCCTGTTGATCGCGCTGCTGGCGGCGCGTTCGTGGCGTCATCGACGTGATCCGGGCCAGCCCGTGAAGCTGCCGCTGTTCCTACTGGCGGTGGTGTTCGCCCAAGCGGCGTTTGGCATGTGGACCGTGACCTTGAAGCTCTGGCCGCAAGTGGTCACAGGGCACCTTTTGGGCGGCTTTGCGACCTTGAGCCTCCTGTTTCTGCTGACCCTGCGGCTGTCCGGCGTACTACCGGCGCTGGTCGTGCCCAAGCGCCTGCAATATTGGGCGACGGCGGGCCTGGTGCTGGTGATCGGGCAGATCGCCCTGGGCGGCTGGGTCAGTTCCAACTACGCAGCGGTGGCCTGTATCGATTTGCCCACCTGTCATGGCCAATGGTGGCCGACGGCAGACTTCGCCAATGGTTTTCACCTGACCCAGCACATCGGCCCCAATTACCTGGGCGGGCAGCTCGACAGCGAGGCGCGCACTGCTATCCACCTGACGCATCGCATCGGCGCCGTGCTGGTCACGCTCGTGCTGCTCGGTTTGGCCTGGCAACTGCGAGCAGTAGGGATGACGCGCCTGGCCGGCCTGCTGTTGATCGCCCTGGCTGCGCAGATCTGCCTGGGGGTGAGCAATGTGGCGTTCGGCTTGCCCCTGCCGGTGGCGGTCGCACACAACGCCGGCGGGGCAGCGTTGTTGTTGACGCTGGTGCTGGTCAATTATCACGCGCGCACCAGCCTGGTTCGGGTGCGTCACCCGCGCCTGTTCGGCTGGCGTTTTATCCCGCGCAAACAGGTGTCGGGCCTTATCACCCTTAAAGGAGAGCTGCCATGGCGACCGTGATCGGCGCACGTCGCGACCGGGCGATCTGGCGTGACTATTTGGAGCTGACCAAGCCCAAAGTAGTGGTGCTGATGCTGATTACTTCGCTGGTGGGCATGTTCCTTGCCACCCGCGCCGGGGTGCCCTGGACAGTGCTGGTGTTCGGCAACCTCGGCATTGCCCTGTGTGCCGGCGGCGCGGCGGCGGTGAACCATGTGGTCGATCGACGGATTGATGCCGTGATGGCGCGCACTCACAAGCGGCCGATGGCTGAGGGGCGTGTCTCGCCGATGGCGGCGTTAGCGTTTGCGTTGTTCCTGGCTATTGCAGGATTAGCCCTGCTGCTCGCGTACACCAACCCGCTGGCGGCCTGGCTGACCTTGGCTTCGCTGCTGGGTTATGCGGTGATCTATACCGGCTTTCTCAAGCGAGCAACGCCGCAGAATATCGTCATCGGCGGTCTGGCCGGTGCGGCGCCGCCGCTGTTGGGTTGGGTGGCTGTTACTGGGCATGTGAGTGCCGAACCCTTGCTGCTGGTGCTGATCATCTTCGCCTGGACTCCGCCACATTTCTGGGCCCTGGCCATTCACCGCAAAGAGGAATACGCCAAGGCCGACATCCCGATGCTGCCGGTCACCCATGGCGAACACTACACCAAGGTGCATATCCTGCTGTACACCTTCGCCCTGCTGGCGGTGAGCCTGATGCCCTACGTTATCCACATGAGCGGGCTGCTCTACCTGGGCTGTGCGCTGGTATTGGGTGCGCGCTTTCTGCAATGGGCCTGGGTGTTGTACCGTGGCAGCCAGCCGCACGCGGCGATCAACACGTTCAAGTACTCTATCTGGTACTTGCTGCTGCTGTTTATCGCCCTGCTCGTAGACCACTACTTATTGTTGAACCTATGACTCGAACTCAAAAAACCGTCTTCATCCTCGTGGCCCTGGTGGCGTTGATCATGGGCCTGACCGTCAACAAAGTGCTCTCGGGCAAAGGCCAGGGCGATCCCACTGCGCTGATCGACGCCGGCATCATTCTGCTGCCGCAAAGCCGCCAGTTGCCAACGGTGACCATGACCGACCAGGAAGGCCAGCCGGTGGTGGTCAATGAGTTGAAGGGCAAGTGGAGCCTGCTGTTTTTCGGTTACACCTTCTGCCCGGATATCTGCCCGACCACCCTCGCCCAGCTTCGCCAGATCAAGAGTGAGCTGCCCAAAGAGGCTGTGGACAAGTTGCAGGTGATCCTGGTCAGCGTCGATCCACACCGCGATACCCCGGCGCAGCTCAAGCAGTACCTGGGTTACTTCGACCCACAGTTCCAAGGCCTGACTGGCGCTAACGTGGAGGATGTGCAGAAGGTCTCGAATGCGGTGAGCATTCCCTTCATTCCGGCGGATACCAGCAAGCCGAACTATACAGTCGACCACAGCGGTAACCTGGCACTGATCGGCCCGGATGGTACTCAGCGTGGGTTTATTCGTGCGCCATTGAACAACCAGAAGCTGGTGGCGCAGTTGCCGGGGTTGCTTCAGCGCAAGTGAGCACCTGATGATCGTTCCCACGCTCTGCGTGGGAATGCAGTTAGGGACGCTCTGCGTCCCCAAGCGTGACGCAGAGCGTCACGAGAGGCGTTCCCACGCGGAGCGTGGGAACGATCAGATCAGGAGAAATCAGAACGCCGGTTTGATCGCGCCTTTGTACTTCTCTTCGATGAATTTCTTCACTTCAGGCGTGTGCAGAGCTGCGACCAGCTTCTTCACCGCGTCCGCATCCTTGTTGTCTTCGCGGGTCACCAGGATGTTCACGTAAGGCGAATCGCTGCCTTCGATCACCAGGGCATCCTTGGATGGGTCCAGCTTGGCTTCCAGGGCGTAGTTGGTGTTGATCAGCGCCAGGTCGACCTGGGTCAGCACGCGCGGCAGGGTGGCGGCTTCCAGTTCGCGGAATTTCAGGTTTTTATCGTTGCCGGTGATGTCCTTGATGGTCGACAGGATGTTGGTCGGGTCCTTCAGGGTGATCAGGCCGTTCTTGGCCAGCAGCAACAGCGCACGGCCGCCGTTGGTGGCGTCGTTCGGGATCACCACGTTGGCGCCGTCAGGCAGGTCGGCCAGTTTTTTGTACTTGCTGGAGTAAGCGCCCAGAGGTTCGAGGTGCACAGCGCCGACGCTCACCAAGTGAGTGCCTTTGGCCTTGTTGAATTCATCCAGGTACGGCTGGTGCTGGAAGAAGTTGGCATCCAGGCGCTTTTCAGCCACCTGTACGTTCGGCTGCACGTAGTCGGTGAAGACTTTGACCTTCAGATCCACGCCTTCTTTGGCCAGGGCAGGCTTCACGAATTCGAGGATCTCGGCGTGAGGCACCGGCGAAGCAGCGACCGTAATGGTCTCGGCGTGGGCGGAAAACGCAGCCACGGCGGCGAAAGCAACCAGTAGTTTTTTCATCCAGCAAGCTCCTTGTTCGGGCATCTGCCGGCTATGTGCCGGCAATGGCCGTTATTTACGAGAAAAGTGCACCACCAGCCGGTCGCCGACGGTTTGCAGAATTTGCACCAGAATCAACAGCATCACCACAGTGACCACCATCACATCGGTCTGGAAACGCTGGTAGCCAAAACGGATTGCCAGGTCGCCCAGGCCGCCAGCACCGACCACACCAGCCATCGCGGTGTAGGAAACCAGCGTAATCGCCGTCACCGTAATCGCCGCGAAGATGCCAGGGCGGGCCTCGGGCAATAGGGCATTGGTGATGATCTGGCGGGTGGTGGCGCCCATGGCCTGGGTGGCTTCGATGATGCCACGGTCCACTTCGCGCAGGGCGGTTTCCACCAGGCGAGCAAAGAATGGCGTGGCACCGACGACCAGTGGTGGGATCGCGCCGGCGACACCCAGCGACGTGCCGGTGATCAGTACCGTGAACGGAATCATCACGATCAACAGGATGATGAACGGCAGCGAGCGCAAGATATTCACGATCAGCGACAACAGCGCGTACAGGCCTTTTTGTTCGAATAGCTGGCGCGGGCTGGTCAGGAACAACAGCACGCCCAGGGGCAGCCCCAGTAGCACGGTGAAGAACAGCGAGCCGAACAGCATGGTCATGGTGTCGCCGGTGGCGAGCCAGATTTCAGACCAGTCGATATTGGCGAAGAAACTCAGGAAAACGTCCATCAGCGCAGGACCTCCATGTGAACGTCGGCGGCGGTGAAGCGTGCGAACGCGGCTTCCATGTCACCGCCGGTGACGGCGAGGGTCAGTTGCCCGTAAGGGATGTCTTTGATGCGGTCGATACGACCGGCAAGAATGCTGTAGTCCACACCGGTTTCCCGTGCGACGGTACCCAGCAGTGGCGCGTAGGTCGCGTCCCCTTGGAACGTCAGGCGCACGATACGGCCTGGCACATGGGCAAAGTCGTCGCGCTGCTCGCCTTCGTCCACCTGTTCGGCTTCTTGTACGAAGCGCTTGGTGGTCGGGTGCTTGGGGTGCAGGAACACGTCGGCCACCGAGCCTTGCTCGACGATTACCCCGGCGTCCATGACGGCGACCTGGTCGCATACGCGGCGGATCACGTCCATTTCATGGGTGATCAACACGATGGTCAGGTTCAACTCGCGGTTGATCTCGGCCAGCAGTTGCAGGACCGACGCCGTGGTTTGCGGGTCGAGGGCGCTGGTGGCTTCGTCACAAAGCAGGATTTTTGGCTTGGTCGCCAGGGCTCGGGCGATGCCGACGCGCTGTTTCTGGCCGCCGGACAACTGCGCCGGGTACTTCTTGGCGTGGTCCGACAAGCCGACGCGGGCGAGCAGCTCAGCCACACGCTGGTCGATTTCCTTGCGCGACAGTTCACCGGCGAGCGTCAGCGGCAGCGCGACGTTGTCGGCCACGGTCTTGGACGCCAGCAAGTTGAAGTGCTGGAAGATCATCCCGACCTGCTGGCGAAAGCGCCGCAGGCCGTTGGCGTCCAGCGCAGTGACTTCTTCGCCATCCACCTTGATCTGGCCGCCACTGGGCTCTTCCAGACGGTTGATCAGGCGCAACAGGGTGCTTTTACCGGCACCCGAGTGGCCAATCAGGCCAAACACCTGGCCGTTCTCGACGCGCAGGCTGGTGGGGTGCAGGGCGGGGATATCCTTACCGGCGACGCGGTAGGTTTTATGGACGTTTTGAAACTCGATCACGTAGCGAACCTTGTGGGGCGCATTGAAAAGGGATCAGCGGTTAGCCGGGCGCGCATTTTAGCCTGTCCGTATAGCGTTTCTTAGCATTTATTTCGTATTCATCCAGTCATTTGGCAATAACGCGATCAAAGGTCATAAAAAAGGAACGGTGCAAAACCAAGTCAGTCACTACTTAAGCAACTCGATTTCCCAGGTGCCGTGCCTGGGGTTTTGCTCAAACGAGCCGGGGACCGCTCTGGCCACTTTGAATAAGGAGTTTTGACTGATGAGTACCAAGAAGCCAGCCACCCCGCCGAAGAGTGAACTCGCGGGCACTGATACCCTGGACCGTGGCAACACCAACGCCAAGCTGCAGGCGTTGGAAGAATTCCGTTCCGACGCGACCGGCCAGGCCCTGCGCACCAACCAGGGCGTGAAGATTTCCGACAACCAAAACAGCCTGAAAGTCGGCGCCCGCGGCCCTTCGCTGCTGGAAGACTTCATCATGCGTGAAAAGATCACGCACTTTGACCATGAGCGTATCCCCGAGCGCATCGTGCATGCCCGTGGTACGGGGGCCCATGGCTATTTCCAGAGTTACGGCGACCATTCGGCGCTGACCAAGGCAGGTTTCCTGCGCACGCCTGAGCATAAAACCCCGGTGTTCGCACGTTTTTCCACGGTGCAGGGCCCGCGTGGTTCCGGCGACACCGTGCGTGACGTGCGCGGTTTTGCCGTGAAGTTCTTCACCGACGAAGGCAACTTCGACCTGGTGGGCAACAACATGCCGGTGTTCTTCATCCAGGATGCGATCAAATTTCCTGACTTCGTCCACGCGGTGAAACCCGAGCCTCATAACGAGATTCCTACCGGCGGTTCGGCCCACGATACGTTCTGGGACTTTGTTTCGCTGCAACCGGAATCCGCGCACATGGTGATCTGGGCCATGTCCGACCGCGCCATTCCAAAAAGCCTGCGCGCCATGCAGGGCTTTGGGGTACACACCTTCCGTTTGATCAATACCGAAGGTAAGTCCAGCTTCGTGAAGTTCCACTGGCGTCCAACAGTCGGCACCTGCTCGCTGGTATGGGATGAGGCGCAAAAGCTGGCCGGTAAAGATACGGACTACCACCGTCGTGACCTGTGGGAAGCGATTGAAAGCGGCGATTACCCCGAGTGGGAGCTGGGCGTACAGATCGTGGCCGAAGAAGACGAGCACACGTTTGATTTCGACTTGCTCGACCCGACCAAGATCATTCCAGAAGAACTGGTACCGATCACGCCGCTGGGCAAAATGGTGCTCAACCGTAACCCGGACAACTTCTTCGCTGAAGTCGAGCAGGTTGCGTTCTGCCCGGGCCACATCGTGCCGGGCATCGACTTCACCAACGACCCATTGCTGCAGGGCCGTCTGTTTTCCTACACCGATACCCAGATCAGCCGACTGGGCGGGCCGAACTTTCATGAGATTCCAATCAACCGGCCTGTCGTGCCTTTCCATAACGGCCAGCGCGACGCTCAGCATCGCACCGTGATTGATAAGGGTCGTGCGTCCTACGAGCCAAACTCTATTGATGGTGGTTGGCCGAAAGAAACCCCTGCTGGTCCTACCGATGGTGGCTTTGAGTCCTACTACGAGCGCGTCGATGCCAACAAAGTGCGTGAGCGCAGCGAATCCTTCGGTGACCATTTCTCCCAGGCGACGCTGTTCTACAACAGCATGAGCCACCACGAGAAAGAGCACATTATCGCGGCCTACAGTTTTGAGCTGGGCAAGGTGGAGCGCGAGTTCATCCGTGCGCGCCAGGTCAACGAGATCCTGGCCAATATCGACCTGGAGCTGGCCAAGCGCGTTGCGCAGAACCTGGGCTTGCCGGCGCCGACCAAGGGCACCGTGCCTGCCCGTGAAACGTCGTTGAAAGAATCGCCAGCCTTGAGCCAGGTGAACTTGCTGTCGGGCGATATCAAAACGCGCAAAGTGGCGATTCTGGCAGCCAACGGCGTTGATGGTGCGGCCATTGACGCGTTAAAAGCCGCGCTTGAAGCTGAAGGCGCCCATGCCAAGTTGCTGGGGCCTACTTCGGCGCCGGTGACCACCGCGCAGGGCAAGACGCTGCCGGTCGACGCCTCGATGGAAGGCATGCCGTCCATTGCCTTCGACGCAGTGTTTATCCCGGGTGGCAAAGAGTCCGTGAAGGCGCTGAGCGGTGATGGCGTGGCGTTGCATTACGTACTGGAAGCCTACAAACACCTGAAGGCGATTGCGGTAGCCAGCGATGTGAAGCCGTTGCTGGACCTGCTGAAACTGGAGGAGGATGCGGGGTTGATCGTGGGCGCGGATGCCAAGGCGTTCAAGGCCTTCTTTGCGGCGATTGCCCAGCATCGAGTGTGGGCGCGTGAGCCGAAATCCAAGGCGATTCCGGCTTAACTTATCGGTTGTTTGTTAGATCGTCATCGCAGGCAAGCCAGCTCCCACACTGTTCAAATGTGCGAGCTGGCTTGCCTGCGATGCTTTTAATCCGCCTTGCGCGGAATCAGCACAACCTGCGCCGGAATATGTTTCAGGATTTGCCGGTGAATTTTCAGGTCATACCCCGAATCAATTCGCTTCACCCGCTTGGTCAATAACGTGGCCAGCCACGGGTAATCCTGGGTGCGTGGCACCTGGATGCTGACGTCGCACTGGTAATTCACCACATCGGTGGCGATGGCGTCCAACTGATGGCGCATGTCTTCAACATCCGCAAGGTTCAGCGCCACGGTGGTGCTCGGCGCTGCCGGGTCGATGACCTTGGCGGCAGGCTTGGCCTCAGCGGCTTTCAACGCAGCTTCTGCCTGGTCCAATTCGGCTTTGCGCGCATGGCTGATGGCGCTGTTGACGCCACCGGTCAGCGCAGGGGCCTTGGGCATCAAAGCGCGGGCACGGCTCAGGGCCGTGGCGGCCGCGTTGACGTCGCCTTTTTGCAGCACGATCTGGCTGCGCTGCAGGTAGGCTTCGGCCAATTGACGCTGGTAGGCCTCAAGTGCCGGGTCGTTGGGCGATTGGGCCTGCAATGCAGCCAGTTGGTCTTCGGCGGTGGCCAATTCGCTGCTGGCCAGGTTTTGTTCCAGCTGCGCGATGGCCGCAGCCCGCGGATCCGGAGCCTGGGGGGCAGCGGGCGGCGTACTTTGGCAGGCGCCCAGCAGCAGTGAAAATGCGGCAAGGAGCAGATAACGGGAGGTGAACGGCTTCATTCCTGCGACTCTCTATTTGCGCAAAAAGCGAGCAAGTCTACACCCCTCGACGGGGCAGGACAAAACTCAGCAGAAACAGGGCGGCCGCCGTAACCACAATCGACGGCCCGGCCGGTGTGTCCTTGAACCAGGACAGCGCCAGGCCACCACACACTGCAAGCATCCCCAGGAGGCTGGCGCCAATTGCCATCTGCTCCGGAGAGCGAGCGTGGCGCTGGGCAGCGGCGGCTGGAATGATCAGCAGCGACGTGATCAACAATACGCCGACAATCTTCATCGCGACAGCAATCACCACGGCGATGAGCAACATCAAGGCCATACGCAGGCCTGCGACGGGCAAGCCTTCTACCTTGGCCAGTTCTTCATGCACGGTGATCGCCAGCAACGGGCGCCACAGGGCCACCAGCAACACCAGCACCGCAGCGCTGCCGCCGAGGATCCAGGCCAGGTCGGTCGGGCTGATCGCCAGCAGGTCACCGAACAGGTAGGCCATCAGGTCGATGCGCACTTCATGCATGAAGCTCAGCACCACCAGGCCCAGGGACAAGGTGCTGGGTGCGAGGATGCCCAGCAGGGTGTCGGAGGCCAGTGGCTGGCGTTGCTGCAGGGTCACCAGCAGCACGGCCAGCAGCAGGCAGCCGACGGTCACGGCGATGGCCGGGCTTACATCCAGCAGAAAGCCCATGGCCACGCCCAGCAAGGCGGCATGGGACAAGGTGTCGCCGAAATAGGCCATGCGTCGCCAGACCACGAACGAGCCCAATGGGCCCGCCACCAGTGCCAAAGCCAAGCCTGCCAGCAGGGCGTAGAGCAGAAAATCAGCCATGCTTGCAGCTATCTCCATGAACGTGGGGGGTATCGACGACGGCGCCATGCAGGTCATGGGCGTGGTCATGGTGGTGATGGTAGATCGCCAGGCTCTGGGCGTTCTTGCCGAACAGCTCCACGAACGCCGGGTCGCCACTGACCTGTTCCGGGTGGCCGGAGCAGCACACGTGGCGGTTGAGACAGACCACTTGGTCGGTGGTGCTCATGACCAGGTGCAAGTCGTGGGAGACCATCAGTACGCCGCAACCATGGCGGTCGCGCAGGCGGGTGATCAGGCTGTACAGCTCGGCCTGGCCGGCGACATCGACACCTTGCACGGGTTCATCGAGTACCAGCAGCTCGGGCTCGCGCAGCAAGGCGCGGGCCAGCAGCACGCGCTGCATTTCGCCGCCGGAAATACTTTGCACCGGGTTGTCGATGACGTGTTCGGCGCCGACTTCCTTAAGCGCAGCCTGGGCGCGGGTGCGGTCTACGCCAGGCACCAGGCGCAGGAAGCGCAATACGGAGAGCGGCAATGTCGGGTCCACATGCAGCTTTTGCGGCATATAGCCCACGCGCAGCTTGGGCTTGCGCCAAACCGTGCCGCTGTGGGGCTTGAGCAGCCCGAGTACGGCGCGCACCAAGGTGGTCTTGCCAGCGCCGTTGGGGCCGATCAGGGTGACGATTTGCCCCGGTTCCACGCTCAGTGCGATGTTCTCCAGCACGTTTTGCCCGGCGAACGTGACCCCGACCTGCTCCAGGCGGATTAACGCATTGCTCATCAAACCCCCTGGCAGCCTGCGCACAGGCCGACCACTTCGACCGTTTGCCCTTCGACCTTGAAGCCGACGTCGGCAGAGCTTTTGATAATGGCGTCGCTGATGCTTTTTTGTTCAAGCTCAATGGCGGCGTGGCACTCGCGGCAGATCAGGAACTGGCCCTGATGCGCGTGCTCCGGGTGGTTGCAACCGACAAAGGCGTTAAGCGAGGCGATACGGTGCACCAGGCCGTTTTCCAGCAGGAAATCCAACGCACGGTAAACGGTGGGCGGCGCGGCGCGGCGGCCGTCCTGCTCGCTGAGGACGCCGAGAATGTCGTACGCGCCCAAAGGCTTGTGGCTCTGCCACACCAGCTCCAGCACCCGGCGACGCAAGGCGGTCAGGCGCAAGCCTTTCTTTGCGCACAGGGTGTCGGCCTCTGACAATGCGGTGTGCACGCAGTGAGAGTGGTCGTGGGGACGGCTGGCAAGCGGTGTTTTAGGCATGAGCGGCGACAGATATTTGATAGAGACGTTATTATGTTACCCGTTCCTACGCCATCGAGTGGTCATCGTGTCCCGACTTTTTCCCGTTTTTGTCGTATTTGTCACCAGTTTGTTCGTTGCCGGTGCCGCTCAGGCCGAGGTCAAGGTGCTGACAAGCATCAAGCCGTTGCAGCTGATTGCAGCTGCCGTGCAGGACGGCGTGGCCGTTCCAGAGGTGTTGCTGCCGCCGGGGGCGTCGCCGCACAACTTCGCTTTGCGCCCATCCGACGTACGGCGTGTGCAGTCGGTGGACCTGCTGTACTGGATTGGGCCAGACATGGAAACGTTTTTGCCGCGTGTGCTCAAAGGCCGTACGGCGCCAACGGTGGCCGTGCAGGACCTGCCAGGCATGAAACTGCGCGTCTTCGGCGAAGATAGCCACTCTCATGCCGATGAAGCCGACGAACATGATCACGATCACCGCCCAGGCAGTGTGGATGCGCACCTGTGGCTGTCCACGGTCAATGCACGTGTGATCGCCGCTCGGATGGCGGCCGATCTGAGCGTTGCCGACCCAGCCAATGCCGAGCGTTATCAGAGCAATGCGAAGGCCTTCGAAGAACGCCTGAACGCGCTGGATGCGCGCCTGAAGCAGCGTTTGGTGGGCGTTGATGGCAAACCTTATTTCGTGTTCCACGAAGCCTTTGATTACTTCGAAGAGGCGTACGGTTTGAAGCATGCTGGCGTGTTCAGCGTGGCCGCCGAAGTGCAGCCGGGCGCGCAGCACGTAGCGGCGATGCGTGCGCGTTTGCAGGAAGTGGGCAAGACTTGCGTGTTCAGCGAGCCGCCGTTGCGACCTCGCTTGGCCGAAACCCTGGTGGCCGGGTTGCCGGTGAAGTTGGCGGAATTGGATGCGTTGGGTGGCTATACGCCAGCTACCGCGCAGGGTTATGAGCAGGTACTGGAAAAGCTCGGCAATGACCTGGCCGGTTGCCTGGAGTCGCTCTAACACGCAACATAAAACCCCTGTGGGAGTGGGCTTGCCCGCGATAGCGCAGTGTCAGTCGATACTGCTATTGCAGGCAAGCCAGCTCCCACATTGGCCGAGTCGGTCTTTTAAAGTGCGAACGGCAGGTGGACCTTGACCTGTTGACGCTGCGCCAAGCGGTGCTCGAACTCAGCCGGGTCATGAATCAACACATCCTGCCCTGCAAATGATTCGGCCGCGATCAGCCGGGACAGCCAGAACCGTACGCACGCCACGCGCAGCATGGTCGGCCATAGCTCGGCTTCCTTCGCGGTAAACGCCCGTAGCCCCGCGTAAGCGCCCAGCAGCGCCCGGGCACGGTGACCGTCAATCACGCCATCGGCATCCGAGCACCAATCATTCAAGGCGATTGCCACGTCGTAGAGCATCGGCCCCGAACAGGCGTTGTAGAAGTCGATCAGGCCTGTCAGGTGCGTGCCTTCAAACATCGCGTTATCGCGAAACAGATCGGCGTGCACATTCGCCCGCGGCAGGCCGAGGATGTCGGCCTTGTGGGCGTCTATCTCGGCCAGCGCATCGCGCAACAGGCGTTGCTGGGCCTCGTTGAGGTGCGAAATGAGTTGCGCGCCCTCGCAGAGCATCCAATCCAGGCCGCGGTCGGTCTTGCGTTCAAGTACCTTTTCGCCCTGGGTGGCCAAGTGCAGGTGGCCGAGCAGTTCGCCAACCTGGGTGCAATGCTGTGCATTGGCCTCCTTGATGTGCTTGCCCGCCAGGCGCGGTTGCAGCAAGGCCGGTTTGCCCTTGAGTTCGCGCAAAGCGATGCCGTCGGTGGTACGCAGGGCGTACGGCACAGGCAGGTCGGCGTCGTGGAGCACGTCGAGCAGTTCGATGAAGAACGGCATTTCTGCCACCGGGCCACGCTCAACCAGGGTCAGGACGAACTCGCCCTGCTCCAGGCTGATAAAGAAATTGGTGTTTTCGCTGCCGGCGGCAATCCCCTGGAAATCAAGCAGGCGGCCGAGCCCATAAGGGGCGAGAAAGGTTTCCAGCTCAGGCCGAGCCAGGGGGGTGAACACAGACATGGTTAAAACTGCCGTTACGGGCGCTGCGGTGGGCAGCGCCGGTTAAAATTAAGAAATCATTTCCATTCGAAGATCTTCCATGACGGGATCAGCATATCTGGCTGGTCAGAGCGGATGAAGTTCGCGTCGGTGCCGTCCGCACGTACCAGAAAGTACGGTGGTGCACCCTTCGGGGTGACCTTGATCGCGTACAGAAAGCCGTTTTGGCGGTATTCCTGGATGGTTTTGTCGCCTTCCGTGCGAATGGTAACTTCCGGATCACCTCCAGGGGCACTGTCTGCCGCCATGGCAGCCATCGGAGCGAGTGCAATCAAACCGGTCAACAGCAGGCGATTGAATGTACGCATGATAACCTTGTCCCTTTGTTTTCATTGGTCCGGCTATTCTAGCGCCTGACCCGCCGAAAAGGTTGATCCTGCTCATGAGCCAAGCGCCCCTCGTCCTGGTGGACGGTTCTTCTTATCTGTACCGCGCCTTCCACGCGCTGCCACCGCTGACCACCTCCAAAGGCCTGCCCACCGGTGCGGTCAAGGGCGTGTTGAACATGCTCAAAAGCCTGCGCAAGCAGTACCCGGACAGCCCATTTGCCGTGGTTTTCGACGCCAAGGGTGGGACGTTTCGCGATGAGATGTACGCCGAATACAAAGCCAACCGCCCGAGCATGCCCGATGACATGCGCCTGCAGATCGAGCCGCTGCATCAAAGCGTGATCGCTCTTGGCTTCCCGTTGCTGTGCGTCGAGGGCGTTGAGGCCGATGACGTGATCGGCACTCTGGCCCGCAGCAGCGCGGCCGCCAGCCGCCCGGTGGTGATCTCGACCGGTGACAAAGACATGGCGCAGTTGGTGGACGGCCACATTACCCTGGTCAACACCATGACCGGTAGCTCGATGGACATCGAGGGCGTTAAGGAGAAATTCGGCGTCGCTCCGGAGCAGATCATCGACTATCTGGCGTTGATGGGGGATTCGTCCGACAACATTCCCGGGGTTCCGGGCATTGGCCCCAAGACCGCCTCCGGCTTGCTGGTGGGAGTCAATGGCGGCCTCAAAGAGCTTTATGAGCAGCTGGATATTGTGCCGACCCTGCCTATCCGTGGGGCCAAGACCCTGCCGGCCAAGCTGGAGGAGCACAAGGAGATGGCATTCCTGTCCTATCAGTTGGCGACGATCAAGATCGATGTGCCGCTGGATATCGGGTTGGATGATTTGCACCTGATCGAACCGGATCGCGAAAAGCTGCTGGAGCTGTACACGCTGCTTGAGTTCAAGAGCTGGTATGACGAGATTCAGCGCGATGCCAAGCGTGTCGAGCTCAAATCGGCGAGCGAGGTTGCGCCGGCCGCCGAAATGCCGGTCGAGGCTGTTATATCAGTACCGGTAGAGGCGGTTTACACCACTATTCTGGACCAGGCTACCTTCGACGTGTGGCTGAAAAAACTCCACGATGCGCCGTTGTTTGCTTTCGACACCGAAACCACCGGCATCGACGCCCAGCAGGCGCAATTGGTCGGGGTCTCGTTTGCTGTGCAGCCCCATGAAGCCGCCTACATCCCGCTGACCCATTCCTATATCGGCGCGCCGGATCAATTGGACCGCGACACCGTTCTGCTGGCCCTGAAACCGCTGCTGGAAGACCCGACCAAACTCAAGGTGGGCCAGCACGCCAAGTTCGACATGAACATCCTGGCCAACTGCGCCATTGGTGGCGACCCTGCCCAGGGCATTACCGTGCGCGGCATCGCCTTCGACACCATGCTCGAATCCTACGTGCTCAATTCCACCGCGACGCGGCACGATATGGACAGTCTGGCGAAGAAGTACCTGGACCACGACACGGTCAGTTTCCAGGACATCGCCGGCAAAGGGGCCAAGCAACTCACGTTCGATCAGATCGCCCTTGAGCAAGCCGGCCCCTATGCGGCCGAAGATGCCGACGTGACCTTGCGCCTGCATCAGCACTTGTACGCGCAACTGGCGGCGATCCCGAGCCTGGCCAGTGTGCTGACGGACATCGAGATCCCGCTGGTGCCGGTGCTGGCACGCATCGAGCGCCAGGGCGCACTGGTAGACAAGGACCTGCTCGGCATTCAGAGCATCGAGCTGGGTAACAAGATGGTCGAGCTGGAGCGCCAGGCGTACGAGATCGCCGGTGAAGAATTCAACCTGGGCTCGCCCAAGCAGCTCGGGGCGATCCTGTACGAGAAGCTCGGCATGCCGGTGCTGAAAAAAACCGGCAAGGGCCAGGCATCCACCGCTGAGGAAGTGTTGGCCAAACTGGCCGAAGATGATTTTCCGTTGCCCAAGGTACTGATGCAGTACCGCAGCATGAGCAAGCTCAAAAGTACCTATACCGACCGCCTGCCGGAACAGATCAACCCGCGTACCGGGCGTATTCATACGTCTTACCACCAGGCCGTCGCGGCGACCGGGCGCTTGTCCTCCAGCGATCCGAACCTGCAGAACATCCCGGTGCGCACCGCCGAGGGGCGGCGCATTCGCCAGGCGTTTGTCGCGCCCAAGGGCTACAAACTGCTGGCGGCGGACTATTCGCAGATCGAGCTGCGGATCATGGCGCATTTGTCCAAGGACGAAGGCCTGATGAACGCCTTCCGCAATGACCTGGACGTGCACACGGCCACGGCGGCCGAAGTGTTCAAGGTCGAGTTGAATGAGGTCACGTCCAACCAGCGCCGCAGCGCCAAGGCGATCAACTTTGGCCTGATTTACGGCATGGGCGCCCAGAAGCTGGGCAAGGACATCGGCGTCGATACCAAGACCGCCAAGGCTTACATCGATGTGTACTTCGCTCGCTATCCAGGGGTGCGCGAATATATGGAGCGAACCCGCGCCCAGGCGGCGGATCAGGGGTACGTCGAAACCTTCTTCGGGCGGCGCCTGTACTTGCCGGATATCAACTCCAACAAGCCCCAGGAGCGCGCGGCGGCCGAGCGCACAGCGATCAACGCGCCGATGCAGGGTACGGCGGCGGACATCATCAAGAAAGCCATGGTGCAGGTGGATAACTGGCTGACCGAGTCGGGCCTGGATGCCAAGGTCATCCTTCAAGTGCACGACGAATTGGTGCTGGAGGTGCGTGAAGACCTGGTCGCGCAGGTCAGCGAGAAGATTCGCGAGCATATGAGCGCGGCGGCTCAGTTGGACGTGCCTTTGGTGGTGGACGTAGGCGTAGGCGATAACTGGGACGAGGCGCACTGATTCCGCGGCTTTGCCATCACCGTTAGTGGTGGCGAAGCGGTTTAGATCGGAAACCGTCGTCAGTTATTTCCAATAGTTTTTTGAGCCTGTCGGAACTTAACCTGTGAACTGCCACTCAGAGTTACTGAATGGGTGGTGAAGCCCTTCAATGCTCCTATGTTGTGTTAAGTGTTGGCAGATAATTCCAGACCCCGCCCTAGCGGTCCGGAACTTGAACCCCGAACTTCCCCTCCCCAAAAGAAGTCCGGGGTTTTTTTTGCCCGTAGAAAAGTTACTCGGCGATTTCTGCGCCCTTGTCCGCCAATTCCATCCAGCCGGCCAGTACGGTGTAGGCCTCTTCAAGGCCCATGCGCTTGGGGGCGGAGAACAGCTGAATCGTGATGGTATCGCCCCAGCCCTTACGGATTTCGGACTGCACTTTGAGCAGGGTGTTCTTGGCTGCGCCGTAGGTGAGCTTGTCGGCCTTGGTCAGCAAAATGTGCATCGGCATGCCGCTGGCGACAGCCCAGTCGAGCATCAGCAAGTCGAAGTCGGTCATTGGATGGCGGATGTCCATCATCAGGATCAAACCCTTCAAACTCTCGCGACCGCCCAGGTAAGCCTCAAGGTGACGCTGCCAGTGCAGCTTCAGCGGGATAGGTACTTTTGCATAACCGTAGCCCGGCAGGTCGACCAGACGCCGATCATCGTCTAGCTTGAAGAAATTGAGTAGTTGCGTGCGGCCCGGGGTTTTCGAGGTGCGCGCCAGGCTGGCGTGAGTCAGGGTGTTCAGTGCGCTGGATTTACCGGCGTTGGAACGGCCGGCAAAGGCGACTTCAAAGCCCTCGTCATCGGGGCATTGGTCCACTTTGGCGGCGCTGAGCATGAAGGTGGACTGTTGGCACAGGCCGAGGATGGGGTTCTTGAGTTGCATGAGATTTCCGATGTGGGCGGTGCCGAGAAAGGGTGCGGCAAGCGGTGTCGTTTCCGTTTCAGTAGCGCCAGTATATAATGCCGCAGATTTTGTGTGTGCTTTGTCCCAGCGAAGGATGAGGTTCACGGGAGCGAAAGACCTTTATTGCGCATTAGAACGCAAAACGCTCTCAAACCCTGAATAGGTCGATGTATGGACCGACGGTTGCTCGCTTCTGCTGCCCTGATTCCGCTTTACGGCGCTCAGGCTACACAGGATCAACCGAGTTTGCATGGTCAGGCTGAAGCAGTGCGTGACCCAGGGTTTCAAGGCAATGCCGCCGCGTGGTTTGTGCATGGACTGCAGTACTGAGGATTACCAGGCCGTCATTGATTTGATGGTGAGTAAACCCGGTAGATAACTCTTAAACCCTTAGCCGTAGTTGGATTAGCTGATGAACAAACTGATCGTGAGTCTGCTGTTGACCTTGGGCATCACAGGCGCTGCCGTCGCTGCAGAGGGCCCCGTCAAAGGTGATGCCACTGCCGGTCAAGCGAAGGCCGCCGTGTGTGGTGCCTGCCACGGGCCGGATGGTAACAGCCCGGCGCCGAACTTCCCCAAACTGGCCGGCCAGGGTGAACGCTACCTGAGCAAGCAGATGCACGACATCAAGGACGGCAAGCGCACGGTGCTGGAAATGACCGGCCTGCTGACCAATCTCAACGATCAGGACCTGGCGGACCTCGCGGCGTATTTTGCCAGCCAGAAGGGTAGCGTGGGAGCTGCCGATCCTAAATTGGTCGCCCGCGGAGAGCAGTTGTTCCGTGGCGGTAACCTGGAAAAAGGCTTGCCCGCCTGCACCGGTTGCCACTCGCCCAATGGCGCAGGCAACGCTGCCGCAGGCTTCCCGCACCTGAGCGGCCAGCATGCCACCTACATCGCCAAACAGTTGACCGACTTCCGCAAAGAAGAAGCCGGCCGGGCCAACGATGGGGACGCCATGACCATGCGCACCATCGCTCGCAAGCTGAGCGACGAAGACATCGCAGCCCTCTCCAGTTATATCCAGGGCCTGCACTGACGGGGCTGGGCGTTAACGCTCGATTAATCCCGCGATGCAAGCATAAAAAGGGTGGCTCAGGCCGCCCTTTTTTGTGGCCGCTGCCGTTACACTAACGAACTCATGTCCGCGTAGACCTGTCACAACAAAGGTCGCGTGAGGCGACTTTATTTGTCCAGGAGTAAAGCATGCGTAATCTGATCCTCAGCGCCGCTCTCGTCACTGCCAGCCTCTTCGGCATGACCGCTCAAGCTGCCGATGTGCCGCTTGAAGCCGGTAAAACCTATGTTGAACTGGCTAACCCGGTTCCGGTTGCGGTACCCGGCAAGATCGAGGTGGTGGAGCTGTTCTGGTACGGCTGCCCGCATTGCTACGCCTTCGAGCCGACTATCAACCCATGGGCTGAAAAGCTGCCCAAGGATGTTAACTTCCGTCGCATTCCTGCCATGTTCGGTGGCCCATGGGACGCCCACGGCCAACTGTTCCTGACGCTGGAAGCCATGGGTGTTGAGCACAAGGTCCACAACGCTGTCTTCGAAGCGATCCAGAAACAAGGCAAGCGCCTGACCAAACCGGACGAAATGGCTGACTTCGTTGCTACTCAAGGTGTCGACAAGGACAAGTTCCTCGCGACCTTTAACTCCTTCGCTATCCAGGGCCAAATCAAACAGGCCAAGGAACTCGCGCAGAAGTACGGCGTGCAAGGCGTTCCAACTCTGATCGTCAACGGCAAATACCGTTTCGACCTGGGCAGCACCGGTGGTCCTGAAGCGACCCTGAACGTTGCCGACCAACTGATTGCCAAAGAACGCGCTGCCAAGTAAGGGGCTCGCCATGCGCCGCTGGGGTACCGAGCGTGTCGTTGGCCTGCATGAACCGCAGGTCAACGAGCATCACCTGGAGTCCACAGGCCTGCCGGCAGACAGCCGCTTGCGCCTGCTCAGCTTCAATATCCAGGTGGGCAACAGTACCGAGAAGTATCGGCACTACCTCACGCGTGGCTGGCAGCACCTGCTGCCCCACAAGGGGCGTACCGGTAACCTGCAGAAAATCGGCGACCTGCTCAGCGACTTCGACTTGGTCGCCCTGCAGGAAGCCGACGGCGGCAGCCTGCGCTCCGGCTATATCAACCAGGTGGAACACCTGGCTCAGCTGGGCGCCTTCCCGTACTGGTATCAGCAACTCAACCGCAACCTGGGGCGCCTGGCGCAGCACAGCAATGGCGTACTCAGCCGCCTCAAACCCACGGCTATTGAAGATCATCCCTTGCCAGGCCCCAAAGGGCGCGGGGCGATCCTTGTGCGTTTTGGCGAAGGCCCGGAAGCCTTGGTGGTGGTGATGATGCACCTGGCCCTCGGGGGGCGTACGCGCAACCTGCAACTGGCCTACGTGCGTGAATTGATTGGTAACTACAAGCACCAGGTGCTCATGGGTGACATGAACACCCATGCCAACGACCTGCTGCAGAATTCTCCGCTGCGCGACCTGGGGTTACTGGCCCCGCAAGTCGAAGCCACGTTTCCCAGCTGGCGCCCGCAGCGCTGTCTTGACCATATCCTGCTCAGCCCAAGCCTCACACTGGAAAGTGTGCAGGTGCTAGCGCAGCCCATTTCCGATCACCTGCCGGTCGCGGTAGAGATTCGTCTGCCGGGTTCGCTCACGGCTGATGCATTACCCGCGTTGAGCCCAGGCCCTCGCGGACCCCTTGCATGAGCGACGACGCCCAGCGCTGGAAAGAGAAATACCTCCAGAGCATCGAGCAACAAGACAAACTCGAACGCCGCTGGGCTGCCCGCCTCGATTTGCTGCGCCGCGGGCTGGTGCGCAGCACGCTGGCCGCTGAAGGCACCGACCGCGCCGTCGATCAATGCATGAAGGAAATGCGCGATGTCGTGCGCACGGACGACATGGACGCTGCCCTCGCCGCTTTACTGCCACGCCTGGAAAAGGCCGTGCTGGATTCGGAGCAGCGCCGCGAAACCCGTGTCGACCAGATCAGCACCGCGCTCACCGCCTTGGTCACCCAGTTGCAAAAGCTGCCGTTGCCCCGCGAGGTGGCTCGCCCGCTGAAAACCTTCGCCAAGCAACTCGATGGTCGCGTGGCACAAGCGCGGGAGATACCCCTGCTACTCAGTGAGCTGAGCAGCCTGCAGGGGCAGGCGCTGAATAATCTGGAGCCTGAAGGCGATACCGCACGCCCAGGCCCGGGCCTGTTGCAACGCCTGTTCGGTAGTAAGGAGGCCGCCAGTGAAGCATTGCCGGTTGACGCTGAGCCACTGCCGGCAATGCAATTGGCAGCGCCAAAGCCTGCAGCGCCCAAACCCGCACCCGAACCGGAAGAACCTGCGCAATCGGAAGAGCTGACCCAAGCCTTGCGTGCCTTTGCACCGCTGTCACCCACACCCGTGGCCTTGAAGGCTGCGCCTGTTGCCGCGGCCGAAGGGCAAGAGGTCGCCAGAGAAACGCCGGTATTCGACGCTCCAGAGCTGCCGTCGATTGCGCCTGCGCAATTACCGGAGCCCGACGTGCAGGCGCCACCGGTTGCGGAGCCTGCTCACGAAAGCGCACTCGCTGCCTTTATCGAACCGCCGCCGGCTCCAGTCGAAACGCCGGATGAGACCACCATCGGCAGCCTGTCGCTGCCCCCCGTGCTGGAAAGCCCCGAGCCTGACGAGCTGCAACCGGACGGCACCTACGCCCTGCCCGATTCGCCTGAACCGTCCTACAGCTCGGTGGCCAAGCACATTGAAGGCACTTTGCTCGGCCTGCTGGAAGACCTTTCCCTGCCCGAACGTCACCAGCCCCAGGCCGAGGCGATGCGTGAGCGTCTCGCCCATGGTTTGAATTGGTACGAACTGCTGCCGATCCTGGATGACCTGGCCGTGCTGATGCTGGCGGTCACCGACAGTGGCCAGCATGAGTTCGAGGCTTATCTCAAGCAGCTCAACGAGCGTCTCGAGGCATTCCAAGGGCATTTGCAGGTCGCCAGCGACGGCCACGCCGACAGCAGCCTGGCCGCGCGGGAGTTGGACACACAGATTCGCGAGCAGGTGGACGGCCTGCAAAGCAGCGTGCAGGACGCCGCCGACCTGGACAGCCTCAAGCAGGTGCTCGAAAGCCACCTTGAAGGCTTGCTCGGCACCATGGACGAACACCAGCAACAGCGTGACCTGCGCGAACAGGAAGTGGCCGCACGCCTCAAAGGCCTGGCTGAACGCGTGGCCCATATGGAGCTGGAGGCCCAGGGCTACCGCGAGCACCTGGAGGTGCAGCGCCAGAAGGCCTTGATCGATCCGCTCACCGGCCTGCCCAACCGTGCGGCGTGGAGCGAACGCCTCGATTACGAGGTCAACGCCTGGCATCAGCGTGGTAACAGCCTGTCGCTGGCCATGCTCGACCTGGACCACTTCAAGCGCATCAACGACGGCTACGGTCACCTGGCAGGGGACAAGGTCTTGAAGATTATCGCCAACGTGCTGAGCAAACGCCTGCGGCCGACTGACTTCATCGCGCGGTTTGGTGGTGAAGAGTTTGTGCTGCTCATGCCCGACTCAGCCCTGGCGGATGCCCTGGCCGTAGGTGAAGTATTGCGTGAGGCCATTGCAGCGTGCCCGTTCCACTTCAAGGGCGAGCCGGTAACGATCACGGTGTCCATGGGCGTGGCGCAGTTTCAACCCGGCGAGCGCAGTGACCTGGCGCTCAAGCGTGCCGACGAGGCACTCTACAGGGCAAAGGCTGCGGGGCGTAATCAGGTGCAGGCGGCATAAAAGATGTTCCATTTTGTGATTTGACCGCCTAGCCATGAACCTTACGTTACACTGTTGCATTATCGTCTTTCAGTGTAATGCCTCTCGCCATGAAATCCTTGTATATCGCTTTAGCGTTTCTTCTGCTTGCCGGCTGCGCCAGCGGCCCGCGCCTGAACACCAGCCATCCCTCGGTCAACCACGACAACCGCGTGCAGTTCGTTGTGGTGCATTACACCTCGACCAACCTTGAACGTTCCCTGGCGCTGTTGACCCATGGCCAGGTCAGCAGCCATTACCTGATCGGCGACGACGCCTCCGGCACCATCTACAAGCTGGTGGATGAAAGCCAGCGCGCCTGGCACGCCGGGCAAAGCGAGTGGATGGGGCGCACCTGGCTCAATTCCAGCTCCATCGGCATCGAGATCGTCAACCCAGGGTTCAGTGATACGCCGACGGGGCGTGTGTGGTACCCGTATTCCGAAGCGCAGGTGCAGTCGCTGATCGTGCTGCTCAAGGACATCAGCAAGCGCAATGGCATCGACCCCAAGAACATCATCGGGCACAGCGACATTGCCCCACTGCGTAAGCTGGACCCAGGCCCGTTGTTCCCTTGGAAACGCTTGGCGGCAGAAGGTCTGGCCGTGTGGCCGGATGCCCAGGCAGTGGCCCGGTTCCAGGTGCAGTACGCCGCGCAGTTGCCGAGCATTACCTGGTTCCAGGAAGAGCTGGCGCGCCTGGGCTACCAGACGCCGCAGACCGGTGAGCTGGATGTGGCCACAAGGCACGTCATCGCTGCGTTCCAGATGCGCTTTCGCCCGTCATTGTTTGACGGCACCCCAGACGCTGAAAGCGCCGCGATCCTGAAGGCCTTGAATCACCGCTGATGGTGTACAGGTAGGAGCGAGCAAGCTCGCTCCTACAGGGGCAATGCCATATAGAACTGCGTACCCTGCCCTGGCCGCGAGTACACACCCATGCGGCCGCCGTGCAATTGCACGATTTCCTTGCACAGTGCCAAGCCCAGGCCCGCACCGCCCTTCTTGCGGCCCACCTGTACAAAGGGTTCGAAGATCCGCCCTTGCTGGCCGTAGGCAATGCCTTCGCCGTTGTCCTCGACGCTGATAATCACCCGCTCGCCATGCCGTCGTGCCTGCAGGCGAATCTGCCCGCCTTCGGCGGTGTGGCGCAGGGCATTGCCCAACAGGTTGTCGAGCACCCGCTCCAGTTGCACTTGGTCGGCATACAGCCTTGGCAACTCAGGTTGAGCTTCTACCAGCAACTCAATGTGCTGGGCGTTCGCAGGCTCAGCAAACCGAGCCCGTGCGTGCTCCAGCAAGTCGGTGACATCGCACGTGCCCAGGGTGAGTTTCTGCAGGCCGTTCTGGTAGCGCGAAAAGTTGAGCAGGTCGTTGATCAACTGCATCAGGCGCTGCATTTCTTCATTCACCGTATCCAGCAGGTCCGCCTCGCGGGAGTCCGGTGGGAACTTGGCCCGCTCTCGGAACAAGCCGAAGGCCATGTGCATGCCGGTAACCGGCGTGCGCAGCTCATGGGAGGCGCGCAATACGAACTCGCTGCGCACCCGTTCGAAGGCGCGCTGTTCAGTCACATCATGCAGCACCATCACGGCCCCGAGAATGTGCCCCTGTGTATGGCTAACCGGGGTCAGGCTGTAGGTCAGCAGGCGCAACTCACCCTCGACTTCCACCTCCAGATCGTCCGGGGCCCGCTCCAGGTTGCCGCCGCGCAGCACCAGTTGCAGCTGTTCATCCATTTCCGCACGACCCATGGCTTCGCCAAGGCCTTGACCCAGCCGCTCCTCATCCCAGCCCAATTGGCGCTGCGCTACAGGGTTGAGGTGCTCCAGGCAGCCTTGGCGATCAATCATCAACAGGCCGTCATCGATACTGTCGAGCACCGCTTGCAGGCGCTGTTGGCCGGCCAGCAGCTCATCGATGTTAGTGGCCTGATGTTGGCGCAACGCTTCGGCCATGATGCCGAAACGGCGGGTCAGCAGGTTCATTTCCGCTGCGGAGGAGATCGGCAGCGTGACTTCAAAGTCGCCCTGCCCGATCTTGTCGGCGGCCTTGGCCAGGGCCTCGATGGGACCACCGAAACGCCGGGCGATGCCATGGGCCGTGACGAAACCGATGATCAGCACCGCGAGCCCTACCAGCCCGAGCAGGCCCGCTATCAACAGGGCGCGCTCACGGGATTTATGCTCACTGGTACTGATATTTTCCAGGGCCCGCTTGTGGTCGGCGATCAAGCCGTTGCGCAGTATGTTGAAGGTCTCGGTGAGCTTTTCCTTGCTGCCCGCAGGCGGTGATGTCTGCTGGGATTGGTCAAACGCCTTGAGCAGATTCTGGTAATCCGAGCGTGCCTGGCTGAAACCATGGTTTTTGCCGTCGACCTGCTCATGGGCGATGCCCTGATCCAACAGATCGAAATAATGCTGCTTGGAGGCTTGCAGGGCGTCTGGGTCGGGACGCTTCTCCAGCATCATGATCAACTGGTCGCCCAGGCTCTGACGCAATTTGAGCCCCAGGTCCAGGGTGATGAAATTACTGCGGATCAGCGATTCCTGGGTCTTGGCCATTTGCATGACGCTGACCAAGCCCAGGACCAACCCCAGCAAAGCCACGGTAATCAAGGCTGAGATGCTCAGGAATAACCGGGTGCGCAGTTTCATCGCGAGCTTCATAAGGTCCTGTTCAAAGGTTGTACTGCTTGCGTTTGCGGTACAGCGTCGACGCATCGATGCCGAGTGTGCGGGCCGCTTGGTCCAGTGTGTCGCTGGTCGCAAGTACGGCGCCGATATGGGCTTTCTCCAGCTCGTCAAGGCTCAAAGCCGACCCGATACGCGGTGCATTGTTGGCCGGTTGCTCAGCCATCCCCAGGTGGCTGATCTCAACCTTCTCCTGGGGGCAGATGATGCTGGCGCGTTCCACTACGTTGCGCAGTTCACGAATATTGCCGGGCCAGCGGTAGTTCAGTAGCGCTTCGCGGGCATTATCGCTGAAGCCGCGCGCCGGGCGTGCGTATTCCTTGACGAAGCGGGCAAGGAAGCGGTCAGCCAGGGTCAGGATGTCTTCACTGCGTTCGCGCAGCGGGGGCAGGTGCAAGGTGATGACATTCAGGCGGTAGAGCAAGTCTTCACGGAAACGGCCATCGCGCACCATGTCTTCCAGGTTCAGGTTGGTGGCTGCGAGGATGCGCACGTCAGCGCGGCGGGTGACTGGGTCGCCCACGCGCTCATACTCTTTGTCTTGGATAAACCTCAGCAACTTGGGTTGCAACGTGAGCGGGAAATCGCCGATCTCGTCGAGAAACAGCGTACCGCCGTCCGCCTGATTCACTCGGCCCAGGGTGCTTTCACTGGCGCCGGTGAATGCGCCGCGGCTATGGCCGAACAGTTCGCTTTCCATCAGTTCGGCGGTCAGTGACGGGCAGTTGATGGTCACGCAGGACTTCTTCGAGCGTTTGCTCCATCCGTGTATCGCCCGGGCCAACTCACCTTTACCGGTGCCGGACTCGCCGAGAATCAAGATATTGGCGTCCGTCCCGGCCACCTGCCGCGCGGTTTCCAGCACCACCATCATTGCCGGGCTATGGGAGTCCAGGCCGTCTTTGGGCTGGCGCACCTCGCCTTCCAGCGCTTCCAGCCGCGCAGAGAGCTGACGCACCTCCAGCTGTTTGGCCGTGGCCAGGCGCAGTTGGTCGGGGCTGCAAGGCTTGACCAGGTAGTCGGCGGCGCCAGCCTGGATGGCGTCCACGGCGGTATCCACGGCCGAATGGGCGGTCACAATCACCACGCGCATCCACGGAGCCTGCACGCGCATCTGGGCCAGCACGTCCAGGCCATTGTCCTCGCCCAGGCGCAGGTCGAGGAAGCACAGGTCGAACACCTGACGCTGCATCAGGGCATCGGCCTGGGCGGCGCTGTTCGCGGTGGCGACGGTGTAGCCCTCATCTTCCAGGCAATAGCGGAAGGTGCGCAGGATCGCGGATTCGTCATCCACTAAAAGAATGCGGCCTTGAAGTTCCTTGGCTGAATCCATCTGTCCCGCACTCCTTAACTATAAATGTGATGGTGTTTAGTCCCGGAATAATCGGGCAAGTTGCATGGTTTATTCTGATTCATAAAAGGCTTCTTCGTGCAGCTATCTGCGCGCCTTCCTACAGACGACGTCTGAAGGCATTTTCCCTTCCTTTCACCCTTCGATCCTTCGATGTGTGCGCTGGGTGTCTGGTTCCGACCCCCGACCATCGTGCATTTCGCACGGCCTGCAAGGAGGCATCGTGCAGGATGCTAGGCGACGAATCTATCGAGCAAGTGTAAATGCTTGATTTTATTGTGTTTTATTTTGCAATAAAGCTGGCATGCACTCTGCAATATCTCCCCCAAGAGCGTCATGAACGAATAATCAGAATGCGGGAGTAATGCAGCATGACTCGCCAAAGCCTCAGCCAATTGCGTGTATCGCCGCTGCGCTTGCAGCAGGGCCTGTTCGCCAGCCTGGCCTTGATGGTCACGTTGATTGCCGGCCAGCAGTTGCAGCATTGGCAGGAGCGTGCGCAGCCAGCCCCGCAATTTGAACGTCCTGTCATGACCCAGACCCATTTTCGTTCCATTGGCAGCGCCAGCGCCGATGTGACTGCCCCGCAATTGAGCCTGGTAGACCAGGGTTCCACTCTGGACGAACTGCCGGCCCATGACCGTTGGGTGTTCTAGGTAAAAAATGTCGCTCGTGTTGAGCGGCTGCACGGTATCACCGCTGTTACCCCTATAGAAGCATAAGGAGAATCACCATGTTGAGTTGGGCAATCACATTTCTGATCATCGCCATTGTGGCCGCAGTCCTGGGCTTCGGTGGTATCGCTGGCACCGCCACCGGCATCGCCAAGATCCTGTTTGTGGTCTTCCTGGTGATGTTTATCGCTTCGTTCTTCTTTGGTCGCAAAGGCCGAGGTTGAATATGGTCAGCCTGCCTTTTAAAGCCCTTGCTGCCGCCCTGCTGTTGGGCGGCAGCGGCCTGGCCATGGCCGCCAACGACGGCCAGTCCCGGGCTAACGAATTGCTCAGCGCGGATCCGCAGTACCGTGAAACCTGGCAAGACGTGGTGAAGAAAGAGGAACGCCTGCCCGAATGGGTGATGAACCTGTCGGGCACGGCCGAGCAAATGAATGCCGTTGAGGAAGATGGCGACAAGTACTTGGTCGGGCCGCTTTGCGAAACCGCAGACACCTGCCTGAACAAGCGCCTGATCGTTGCCTTCAGCCTCGACAAGGAAGATGCCTACGCCATGTTGGTGGAAGTCCCGGCGGGTTTGCCAGCGGACAAGTCCCCGACCCGGCACGCCGATTACCGTTTCCTCGGTAAGCCGGACGAGGGTATGCAAAAGCTGCTGATGGAACAGCTCAAGAAAGATCCGAATTGGTACTAGGTTCCGTCTGACGGAGCCGGCGTCCATAGAAGGAAGCCCTTGTGCTTCTTTCTGTTTGCATCGCTCCTTGAGTGATGCATGACCAGGGGGCCGGGTTGCTCTGATCGATCAGGATCGGCGTGACCTACGGGTACAGGGAGTACCTGCGCAAGGGCCGGGTCAGGCGAAAAGCTGCGACGCAAGTTCACAAGACCTCAAGCTTGCTGAACTTGCGGCGGGCTTACGACTCTCATTCCCGCGTTTCATGCCGCCTATAGCCGCAGTTTTGTTTTTTGCGTCTGGCCAACCATTACCGGGTATGTCGGCGTGACCATCTATCGAGAATTTTTCAATCGCGCTATAGGATCTTTCCGATCCTAGGTAATGGATTTCTCAGACATTTCTGCCAGCCAATCGAAATCGTCCAGTATCTCTGCGCGAGCCTGATTTGGCTGCTTAACGGCATATTCACCCGCTCGAATGGCGGATACGAACTGACCGTTTGGACAAATATTTTCAAAAAAAGCCATGCCGATTCGGCATAGGGTAGGCGTTTACGGCATTAGACGTCGCTCCCTTGCATGGGAATAGTTGCGCCTTTTTTCGCCTGCCAGTAAGCCATTTCGGCCACGCTGCGGTGACCTTCCATGGAGGCAGATGCACACACTTTTTCGCTTTCGAGCGTTGCAGCTGGCGCATTTGCCGTAAGTCCACTTGAAGCAAGGGTAATGACATGAAGAAGGCAAAGCTAAGCCTCGCCTGGCAGATCCTCATCGGTTTGGTACTGGGCATTGCAATCGGTGCCGTGCTCAACCATTTCAGTGCTGAAAAGGCCTGGTGGATCAGCAATGTGTTGCAGCCGGCGGGCGATATCTTTATCCGCCTGATCAAGATGATCGTGATCCCGATTGTGATTTCTTCGCTGATCGTCGGCATTGCCGGTGTAGGCGACGCGAAAAAGCTCGGTCGTATCGGCGTCAAAACCATCCTCTACTTCGAAATCGTCACCACCATCGCCATCGTGGTGGGCCTGTTGCTCGCCAACCTGTTCCACCCAGGCGCTGGCATCGACATGAGTACCCTGGGTACCGTCGATATCTCCAAGTACCAGGCGACTGCCGCCGAAGTGCAGCATGAACATGCGTTCATCGAGACCATCCTCAACTTGATCCCCTCGAATATCTTCGCCGCTGTTGCCCGTGGCGAGATGCTGCCGATCATCTTCTTCTCGGTGTTGTTCGGCCTGGGCCTGTCGAGTCTCAAGCCTGAACTGCGCGAACCGCTGGTGACCATGTTCCAGGGCGTGTCCGAGAGCATGTTCAAAGTCACCCACATGATCATGAAGTACGCGCCTATCGGTGTATTCGCGCTGATCGCGGTGACGGTCGCCAACTTCGGCTTCGCCTCGCTGCTGCCGCTGGCCAAGCTGGTGATCCTGGTTTACGTCGCGATCCTGTTCTTCGCCTTCGCGGTCCTGGGTTTGATCGCACGCCTGTTTGGCTTCTCGATCCTCAAGCTGATCCGCATCTTCAAAGATGAGTTGGTATTGGCTTACTCCACCGCCAGCTCCGAAACCGTGCTGCCGCGTGTGATCGAGAAGATGGAAGCCTACGGCGCGCCGAAAGCGATCTGCAGCTTCGTGGTGCCGACCGGCTATTCGTTCAACCTCGACGGTTCGACCCTGTACCAGAGCATCGCGGCCATCTTCATTGCCCAGCTGTATGGCATCGACCTGTCGATCGGCCAGCAACTGATGCTGGTACTGACCCTGATGGTGACCTCCAAAGGTATCGCCGGCGTGCCGGGCGTGTCCTTCGTGGTGTTGTTGGCGACGCTGGGCAGCGTGGGCATCCCACTGGAAGGCTTGGCGTTTATCGCCGGTGTCGACCGTGTGATGGATATGGCGCGTACCGCCCTGAACGTGATCGGCAATGCCTTGGCCGTACTGGTTATCTCCCGTTGGGAAGGCATGTACGACGACGCCAAGGGCGAGCGCTACTGGAATTCCCTGCCGCACTGGCGCAGCAAGGAAGCCCTGCCTACGGCACAAGCCACCCGTAGCTGATTGCAGATTGATCGAAAACAAACCCCGGAGAATTCCGGGGTTTGTCGTTTCTGCCAGCCCCGTTATCATTCGCCCCATCTTTCGGGGGATTTATCTGATGCTCAATGGCCTGTGGCTTGGCTTCTTTGTCGTGGCAATGGTGTCAGCGCTGGCGCAATGGCTGGTGGGCGGTAACGCCGGGATCTTCGCGGCGATGGTCGAAAGCATTTTCGCCATGGCCAAATTATCGGTGGAAGTCATGGTGCTGCTGTTCGGTACCCTGACGTTATGGCTGGGCTTTCTGCGGATCGCCGAAAAAGCCGGGATCGTCGATTGGCTGGCCAAGGCCCTCGGCCCGCTGTTTCGCCGCCTGATGCCGGAAGTGCCCGCCGGGCACCCCGCGATCGGTTTGATCACCCTCAACTTTGCCGCCAACGGCCTGGGCCTGGACAACGCCGCCACGCCCATCGGCCTGAAAGCCATGAAGGCGCTGCAAGAGCTCAACCCCATCCCCAATACGGCGACCAACGCTCAGATCCTGTTCCTGGTGCTCAACGCGTCCTCGCTGACGCTTTTGCCGGTGACCATCTTCATGTACCGCGCCCAGCAAGGCGCTGCGGACCCGACGCTGGTGTTCCTGCCGATCCTGCTGGCCACCAGCGCCTCGACACTGGTGGGCCTGCTGTCGGTGGCGGTGATGCAGCGCCTGCGTTTGTGGGACCCGGTGGTGCTGGCCTATCTGATCCCCGGCGCGCTGGTACTGGGCGGCTTCATGGCGCTGCTGGCGACCCTGTCTGCCACAGCGCTGGCCGGTTTGTCGTCGATCCTGGGCAACCTCACGCTGTTTGGCTTGATCATGCTGTTCCTGGTGATCGGTGCGTTGCGCAAGGTCAAGGTGTACGAGGCCTTTGTCGAAGGCGCCAAGGAAGGCTTCGACGTGGCCAAGAACCTACTGCCCTATCTGGTGGCGATGCTGTGTGCGGTTGGCGTGTTGCGTGCCTCGGGCGCCTTGGAGTTCGGCCTGGAAGGGATTCGCCATGTGGTGGCCTGGACTGGCCTGGATACGCGCTTTGTCGACGCTCTGCCGACCGCAATGGTCAAGCCGTTCTCCGGCAGTGCGGCACGGGCGATGCTGATCGAGACCATGCAGACCCAGGGTGTGGACAGCTTTGCGGCGTTGGTGGCGGCGACGATACAGGGCAGTACTGAAACCACGTTTTATGTGCTGGCCGTGTACTTCGGCTCGGTAGGCATCCAGCGGGCGCGGCATGCGGTGGGATGTGCGTTGTTCGCGGAGTTTGCTGGTGTGGTCGCGGCTATTTTGGTGTGCTACTGGTTCTTCGGTTAAGCATGAGCCGCACCCTGTAGGAGCGAGCTTGCTCGCGAAAAACCTGAGACCGCCTCGGGGAGTCTGATGCCCCGCGTCATCGTTAACG
>NZ_JBXAJM010000026.1:0-81338 GCF_058797315.1 Pseudomonas sp. GW823-FHT02F05 | reverse complement strand
GTGAGAGTAGGTCATCGTCAAGATTAAATTCCGAAACCCCAATTGCGAAAGCAGTTGGGGTTTTGTTTTGGGCGCTCGAAAATTCCGGCGCTTTCAGCAACATTAAATAAGCTGCCGTTGAGGGAATTCGATACAAAGTGTTTCTGCATTTTTGCTATGGTGCAGCACATTTTCACAAGGATTGATCTTTATCCGCAGGATGCGGCGTCGACCTTTTCCAACGAGATGCTGTAGAAATGCCTGAACCAATACCTATCAAAGATCACGAAAAAGAAAACCGTTTGGTCAACAAACGTTTGTTTGCCTGCGCATTGCTGGTAATTGGGATCACGTGCGCCTTGGTGGGGCGTATGTATTTTTTGCAAGTCGTGCAGTACGACTACCACTCAACAATTTCGGAAAACAACCGGGTCCACGTACTGCCCATCACACCGACTCGCGGCTTGATCTATGACCGTAATGGTGTAGTCCTGGCCGACAACCGCCCGAGTTACAACTTGACCATCACCCGTGAGCGCACAGCCGACCTCAAGGGTGAACTGGACGAAATCGTCAATCTGCTGCATCTGCCAGCCGAAGACCGTGCGGTGTTTGATAAGGCGCTCAAGCAGGCCCGCCACCCGTTTGTTCCCGTCACGTTGTTCTACAAGTTGACCGAAGAGCAGATCGCCGTTTTGGCCGTCAACGAGTTCCGTCTACCTGGGGTGGACGTGGAACCACAATTCGTTCGCCACTACCCCCTGGGCGCGCACTTTGCCCATTCCATTGGCTACGTCGGTCGTATTAACGAAAAGGAATCCAAGACCCTTGATTCGGTGGAGTACCGCGGTACCCAATCTATCGGCAAAACCGGAATCGAGCGTTTTTACGAGTCTGAACTGCATGGCCATGTCGGTTATGAAGAGGTAGAGACCAACGCACAGGGCCGTGTGCTGCGCGTGCTCAAGCACACCGATCCGATCCCTGGCAAAAACATCGTCCTGAGCCTTGACGTCAAGCTACAGGAAGCTGCCGAAGAGGCCTTGGGTGACCGTCGTGGTTCGGTGGTCGCCCTGGACCCGCAGACCGGTGAAGTACTGGCTATGGTCAGTAAACCGAGTTTCGATCCGAACCTGTTTGTCACAGGCATTAGCTTCAAGGAGTACGCTGCGCTACACGACTCCATTGACCGACCGCTGTTCAACCGCGTGTTACGCGGGCTTTATGCGCCGGGCTCAACCATCAAGCCGGAAGTGGCCATCGCCGGTCTCGACAGTGGCGTTGTTACTCCACAAACCCGAGTGTTCGACCCGGGTTACTATCAGTTGCCAGACTTTGACCATAAATACCGAAACTGGAACCACAGTGGTGACGGCTGGGTGGACATGGATGCGGCCATCATGCGTTCCAACGACACTTACTTCTACGATCTGGCCCATAAACTCGGGATCGATCGCCTGCACGACTATCTGGCCGAGTTCGGCCTGGGTCAGAAAGTGTCCCTGGATATGTTCGAAGAGTCTGCCGGCTTAATGCCATCCCAGGCCTGGAAGCGTGCAACCCGACGCCAGCCGTGGTTCCCAGGCGAAACCGTGATCCTCGGCATTGGTCAAGGCTACATGCAAGTAACACCTCTGCAATTGGCCCAGGCCACTGCATTGATCGCCAACAAAGGCGTATGGAACCGACCGCACCTGGCCAAGACAATCAATGGTGTGCCACCGGTGGATGAGCACCCAATGCCCAACGTGATCCTCAAGGACCCGCGTGACTGGGAACAGGTCAACCATGGCATGCAATTGGTGATGCACGATCCCCGCGGTATCGCCCGAGCGGCAGCGCAAGGCGCGCAATACCGCATCGCCGGCAAGAGTGGTACCGCCCAGGTGGTGGCGATCAAGCAGGGTGAGCGCTACAACCGTAACAAGACGTTGGAGCGGCATCGCGATAACGCCTTGTTCGTCGGTTTCGCGCCGGCCGAACATCCGAAAATCGTGATTTCAGTCATGATCGAAAACGGTGAGGCCGGCGGCCGTGTAGCCGGGCCTGTGGTGCGACAGATCATGGATGCCTGGCTGCTCGACCAGGAAGGCCATCTCAAGCCGCAATATGCAGCGCCGGCCAAGGCGCCCGGCGATCCAAGGGTTTGACTCAAACCTCCCACTCATCCCAGCGTGCTACGCCGTCATAGGCCAGCCACGGTACTTCATGGGCCGTCCAGATATGCGAGGTGGGCCTGACGCCCGGATCATCATCCAGCGTCGCCACCCGCACGATCACGTGAGGCTGATGCCCACGTTCAGCGATCAGATGTGAGCCGCAGCGCGAGCAGAAATGTCTGAATTTGCCCGGTGAAGATTCAAATGACGACAGCAGCTCTTCACCCTGCGTCCAGCGAAAATGCTCACGCATCACCCCGGCCGTGGCAACAAATGCTGCCGCGTGTGCCTTGCGACAGCTTTCGCAGTGGCAGTGGCTGATGGGCATGTCCAGGCTGTCCACTTGGTAGCGCACGCCTTTGCACAAGCAACTTCCATTCAGTGGGTCAGTCATAACCTATGGCCAGGCAAGGAGGGGGTCATCATCATCGCGCACAACGCAAGGTTGCGCATTGATTGATGTCGCCTACTGTTCAATGAAGGAGGTGACTTATGCACGTATTAGATCGCATCGAACGTAAAGTCCTACTCAATGCGTCACGTAAACAGGTCTGGGAGGCTCTCACGCAGGCCGAGCAATTTGGACACTGGTTCGGTATCGCGCTTAAGGGTAAAACTTTTGTGGCTGGGGAAACCATCGAAGCGCCGATTACCTATCCAGGTTATGAACATGTCGTATGGAAGGCCCGGATCGAACGTATCCTGCCCCAAACGCTGTTTTCCTTCTGGTGGCATCCTTTTGCAGTGGAAGAGGGCGTCGACTACGACAAAGAGGAGCCGACGCTGGTGGAGTTCACGATTGAAGATCGCGCTCCAGGCATTCTGTTGCGGGTCGTTGAGTCCGGTTTTGACAAGGTGCCCGAAGCGCGGCGTCAGAAAGCCTTCAAAATGAACTCCCGTGGCTGGGATGAGCAAATGGGCAATATCGAAAATTATCTGAGCAAGCCCCCAACAAGGTGATGGCGCACACCGGAGGGCAGTCTTCACTCCCCTAGGCAGACAGGCCGCTGACGGGCTCACAAAGCACGTTCAGCTCGATGCCTTTTCTTGATTTGCTGGCCTTCATGCACATAGCGGTCGGTGGTGGCGTTTGCACGGATGCCGAGTAGAATCACGCCCTGAAAGCGATTCCTGAGGTGCGGTACGGTGGATCTACAGCAGGGTTTTGTCCTGACCCGGCATTGGCGCGATACCCCGGCGGGTACGGAGGTCAGCTTCTGGCTAGCCACCGACCAAGGGCCAAGGTGCATTCGCCTACCCGTGCAGACCTCGGTGGTTTTCATCCCAGAGGCCCATCGCAAGCCACTCGATTGGCTGCTCAAGGGGGAGCGCGATCTCGAGTTGCGCCCCTTGCAGCTATGCGACTTTCATCACCGCCCGGTTCTGGGCCTCTACGCCTGCCAGCACCGCCAGTTGATGGACATCGAGAAGCGCCTGCGCGCTGCCGGGGTCGATGTCTACGAAGGTGACGTGCGCCCTCCGGAGCGCTACATGATGGAGCGTTTTATCACCGCTCCTGTCTGGTTCGGTGGCACCGCTGATGCAAGCGGCACCTTGCTCGACGCGCAAATGAAGCCCGCCCCCGACTACCGTCCTCCCTTGAAGCTGGTGTCTCTGGACATCGAGACCACCGCCCAGGGCGATCTCTACTCCATCGCTCTTGAAGGCTGTGGCGAACGCCAGGTGTACATGCTCGGCCCGCCGAACAAAACCGACGCCGTGGATTTCAAGCTCGACTATTGCGACACCCGCGCTCAACTGATCGAACACCTCAACCAATGGCTGGCCACTTTTGACCCCGACGCGATCATCGGCTGGAACGTGGTGCAGTTCGACCTGCGCGTACTCCACGAACACGCCCAACGCCTGAACGTGCCGCTGTTGCTGGGACGTGGCGGGGAATCAATGGCCTGGCGCGAACACGGCAGCCGCAATCACTACTTTGCGGCGGCGGCAGGAAGACTGATCATCGACGGTATCGAAGCGCTGCGTTCGGCCACTTGGAGTTTTGAATCCTTCAGCCTGGAAAACGTTGCACAAACCCTGCTCGGCGAAGGCAAGGACATCTCCACGCCGTACCAGCGCATGGACGAAATCAACCGCATGTTTGCCGAGGACAAGCCTGCCCTCGCGCGCTACAACCTCAAGGACTGCGAACTGGTCACGCGGATTTTCGAGAAGACCGAGCTGCTCAAGTTCCTGCTGGAACGTGCCAGCGTCACCGGGTTGCCGGCCGACCGTAACGGCGGCTCCGTGGCCGCCTTCACCCACCTGTACATGCCGTTGATGCACCGCCAGGGTTTTGTAGCACCGAACCTGGGCGACAAACCGCCCCAAGCCAGCCCCGGCGGTTTTGTCATGGACTCGCGCCCAGGCCTCTATGAGTCGGTGCTGGTGCTGGTGCTGGACTACAAAAGCCTTTACCCGTCGATCATCCGCAGCTTCCTCATCGACCCGGTGGGCTTGATCGAAGGCCTCAAGCATCCCGACGACAGCGATTCGGTGGAAGGCTTTCGCGGAGCGCGCTTCTCCCGCACCCGGCATTGCCTGCCGTCCATCGTCACGCGGGTGTCCGAAGGCCGCGAAGAGGCCAAGCGCGAGCGCAATGCGCCGTTGTCCCAGGCACTGAAGATCATCATGAACGCCTTTTACGGTGTGCTCGGCTCCAGCGGCTGCCGGTTCTTCGACACCCGGCTGGCGTCCTCGATTACCCTGCGTGGGCATCAGATCATGCGCCAGACCCGCGCCCTGGTTGAGGCCCAAGGGTACGAGGTGATTTACGGCGACACCGACTCCACCTTCGTCTGGCTGGGCAGCGCGCACTCTGCGCAGGACGCCAATCGCATCGGCCTGGCGCTGGTGCAGCACGTCAACGACTGGTGGCGCGCGCACCTGAGCAACGAGTACGGCCTGCAAAGCGCCCTGGAACTGCAATACGAAACCCACTTCAGTCGCTTCCTGATGCCGACCATTCGTGGCGCCGAGGAGGGCAGCAAAAAGCGCTATGCCGGCCTGGTCGTGCGCGAAGATGGCAGCGAAGAAATGGTCTACAAAGGCCTGGAAACCGTGCGCAGCGACTGGTCGCTCCTGGCCCGGCAATTCCAGCAGGAACTCTACCAACGCATCTTCCATCGCCAACCCCATCAAGACTACATACGCGACTATGTGCGGCGTACCTTGAGCGGCGAATTCGATGAGTTGTTGATCTACCGCAAACGCCTGCGCCGGCCCTTGCACGACTACGAACGCAACGTCCCGCCCCACGTACGCGCCGCGCGCCTGGCAGACGAGTACAACGATCGCCTGGGCCGCCCGCGTCAGTACCAGCGGGGTGGCTGGATCAGCTACGTGATCAGTGTCAACGGCCCGGAACCGCTGGAAGTGCGGCGGGCACCCATCGATTACGACCACTACGTCACGCGCCAATTGCAGCCCGTGGCTGACGCAATCCTGCCGTTCGTGAATGACGATTTCGGTACCCTGGTAGGCGGGCAGATGGGGCTATTCTAGGTAATCGACCACAGGCTCGATATTGCCCATCGCTCAGGAGGAAACGCCCATGTACACCCTTTATGGCACCGACGAATCCGGATCCTGCATGATCGAAATCGCCCTGCAGCGCTGCGCAGTGCCGTGGCATCGCGTGCAGGCCAGTTCCTGGCAGGACGGCGAGGGTAGCGACGCGCTTGCACGTATCAATCCACTCAAGCAGATCCCCACCCTGGTCACTCCAAATGGCCAGGTACTGACCGAAAGCGCCGCGATCCTGATCCACTTGGGCCTGGAGTATCCCAAGGCCGAATTGCTGGCTGGCGATCGTACGCAGATCCTGCGCGGCTTGCTGTATATCGCCGCCAACTGCTATTCGGCGATCGGCATCATCGATTACCCGCAACGCTGGTTGGGCAATGCCGATGAGGCGCAACAAGCGCAACTGGTCAGCGGCACACGGCGCTACCTGCACCAGGCTTGGGTCGTGTTTGCCGATCAGTTTGCCGGCCAGCTGTTTACCCCGGGCAACGCGCCGAATGCACTGGGCATCATGGCGGCGGCGGTGTCGCGTTGGGACGACGCGCGTGAGGTGCTCGGCAACCTGGCGCCGGGCTTTGCGCAGAGCCTGGAGCGGGTAGACGCTGACCCTGTCGTGGCCCCCGTTTTTGCCCGGCATTGGCCGCAGTGGAAGGTCTCGTAACCGGAAGAAACAATGACCGAGCCACTGTCCAAGCCCTTGCGTAGCGGGCTTCCTGACCTACTCTTCTCAGAGTGGTGTAGGAATCATCCTTGAATTTGGCTGTCGCAGACATGAAACTCAAGAACCCTGCATGGAATTCAAAGGAGGTGCGCATGCTCATCCGGTCGCTGACCCTGGCTACCTTGATGGCTTTTACGGGGCCGTTGTTGGCCGCTGATGATAATCCGCTCAAGCAGGAATTGGGCAAGACGCGCCCCCTGGTGGTCGTGGAGCTTGATGCTGGAAACCCGACACTGGCAACGCTGAAGAAACAACTGGAAGAGACTGCCACTAAGCAGGCCTTCGAAGAGCGCAGCATGGTGTTCTACACCGTGAAGTTCGGCAGCATTGGTGCCGAAGGGGAGAAGTTCGCCAAGGATCCCAAAGACAGCAAAAAGCTCACGCCGCCTGAAACCAACGCACTGATCCGTGCCCTCAAGCTCGGCGTCGGCAGCGGCACCAAAGTGATTCTGGTCGGCAAGGACGGCGAGAAGAAACTCGAAAAAACCGTGCCGCCGGACAGCCTCGACCTGAAGGAATTCTTCAGCGCCATCGACCAGATGCCGATGGCAGAAAAAGAAGCAGCTGCCGTGGCAGAACCTGAGCCTGCCGCGCCTGCTGCGCCGGCCAAGGGGGCCAAACCTGGCAAACCCGTCAGCAAGTCGGCGCCTCAGCAACTTGATGATTGAACTACATGGCCCATGTGGGAGCTGGCTTGTTGTGGCAAGCAAGCCCGCTTCCTCATTAGTCCTGTAGTGCTTTTACGGTTTAGGCGCTTTGCGCACCGGAAACGGAAAATAGAAAAACCGCAAGAACGCCACCCGCTTGATCACTTCCCCTATCAGCAACGGCACCAACAGTGCCACCACCAAACCTACACATGCCGCCATGAACGGATGCAGGCCCAGGCGCTCCATCAGGTCAAACGTCTTGTGCTGGATTTCGCCATGAAAGATCAACAGAATCAGGGTGGACTGGCCGATATAGGTCATCACTCGGGTGAGCAGCGCCGACACCATCAACACCCGCGCCAGCGCCCAGCAAATGTACACGCCGATCACTGCCAGCAGGCTGGTCCACAGCCAGTGGTCGTAGCGTCGCTGGGCCAAGTCCATGGTGTCGTGGCTGTAAATGAACACGGCGGCGAACAGCACCACCGAGATCAACAGGGTCAGCAACGAACCTTCATGCCGGCGCAGCCAATCGCGCAGCAGGTAGCCATAGATGAAGTAGGTGCTGCTGATCAGCGTGACGTCGAGGCTGAAGGGCAGGCCGGGCAGCGTCCAGGTGTGGTCACCGACGCTCACCGGTATCTGCCAGAACCATTGCAGCGTCCAGATGCCTAGCAACAGTTGCACGCCGATCAGCATGCAGGCGGCCACCAGGGGCAGCTTCAAGCGCTGGATCAGCCGCAGCATCAGCCAGCTGAATAGAATCGCCACCCAGAAGTGCGGCAAGAACCACAGCGCTTGCCATGGGATAGTGTCCACCGAGGCATACAGCACGCCGCCTATATCCGGCAGCAGCGGTTGCCCCCGCAGTACGTCACGTACGATCACGTACAGCAGCATGGTGAAAAAAAACGGCTTGAGCAGGCCATCGGCCTTGCGCACCGCCATCTCCACGAACGGTTGCTCGGGCTTGAAGAACACCCCTGACAGGAAAAAGAACAACGGCAGCACGAACGACGCCAGGATCGGGTACATCAAGTCCAGCGAGGTGGCGACGAACCAGCTGTGGCCATACACAATAATCAGGATACCAATGCCCTTGGCGATATCCATTTGAATCCAGCGATGTTTCATCTAAGTCTTCCCGAACGATCATTCACGCCTTGCGCCACGGCCTAAGCCACAGCCCCATGCCCAGCAACACCAAAGCACCTGCCAGGGTACTCAACCCCAATTGCAGCCATACGTCTTGCAACCCGAACAACACCAGCGCCGCCAGCCCCAGCATCAACGTGCCGAGCAGCCAGTGCCGCGCCCAAGGTAGTGCCGTGAGCAGCCCCTGGCGCTGCATCAGCAGCAGCGCGGTGCAGATCACCCCAGCCAACGCCGCCAACGGAATACCGGCCAGGCCAAATGCAAACGGCAGTACGCAGAGCAACAGCACGTTGACCAAGCTGCCCAATAATTCACAGCGCAGCGGCTGGCGCGTATCGCCCGCGGCATACGCATAGCGCGCCAGCAGGGCGTTCCATGCGCCAAACACCAAGGGCACGGCAAACCATGCCAGTAACAGTGGCAGAGGCGAATCAACCGATTGCTTGGGCAGCAGCAACGCCACCAGACTGGGCGCCGCCGCCACCAGGCCGACGCCGGCCGGCAGCGTCAGCACACTGGCGGTTTCCAGGCCGCGCTTGAGCAGGGCCAGGCGTTCATCGCCCTGACGGCGGCTCATCATGCCCAGCAGCACCTGGTTGAGGCTCATCAGCGCAATCAGCGGCAGGTTCATCAGCTTGCGGGCCAGGTTGACCCAGGTCACCGCACCTTCCCCCAGCAGCGACGCCACCAGGCGTTCTATCAAAGCCAAGCCCTGGCTGGCGCCGTTGCTCAGTAACAGCGGGCCTATACGCTGGCCCAACTCCCGCAGGGGGGCAACCGTCAGCTGCATGCGCCACGGCCGCCAGCCCTGACGCCAAATCGACGGCAACAACGCCAAAGGCATCAACAGGCTACCGGTGAGACAGGCCAAGGCGAGGCTATGGGGTTGACTGGCCGTGCCGGCCAACGCGAGATAGGCCACCGGCGGCAGGTTGAACAACAACGAGCCGAGCCCTGCCAGCACAAAACGCTCGCTGGCCTGCAAGGGAATACTGAACAGTGCATGCAGCATCAAGCCTGGCACGCACCAGGCCACGACCTGCAAATTGCTGGCGGCCAGGGCGGTGGCACTGGTCGCCAGCCCCGGGCCCAGTACCTGCACCAGCCAGGGGGCTGACAGCATCAGCAGCAGACTGACCAGCAGGGCAACCAACAGCAATGCCGGGAACAACACGGCCAGCCAATCGAGGCGCTCGCTGTCCTTGCGCTGCAAGTAGAGCGGCAACGCGGCGGCGCTCAACACGCCACCGGCCAGTGACATTCGCAGCGCCTCGGGCAAGAACAGTGCGATCAAGAACGCATCACTGCGCTCCCCCGCGCCCCAGGCCGCCACCAGTAACCATTCGCGTGCGAACCCCAGGCACAGGCCGAGCAGGGTCGCCAGCGTCAGCCATACGGCAGAACCGAGCATCAGGGGCGCGTGCCATCAAGCAGCGGCTTGCGAACAACCACAGTCTTGACCTGTGGCAGGCGCGCTGGGAACAAGCGCCGTGCTTCCAGCACATTGATCCCAACCATCAGCCAGAACAGCGCGACCATCACGACGGCAAAACTGAAGTAGTGGTCAAATAACCCACTGACCAGCGCCGACAGAATTCCTGCCGTGCTGCCCAGCCACAGGGCATTGTCCTTGGTCAGGCGGATCGGGCCTTTTTCCGGCCTGGCTTCACGCCACCAACGCACCGTAACGGCTATAAAGAGCAGCATGCCGACGATGCCGGTCTTGTAGATAAAGTTCAGCCACAGGTTGGAGATCCCCAGCAAGTGTGTGCCCGGTACCGGAGGGTCAACCTTGAAGCCAATGCCGAACGGATACGCCACCATGGCCTGGGGGAACATGCGGTATTCATCAAAACGAACTTCGGTGCTGGCGTTGCTCGACGAAAAGATCGTCGCCAGGCGTTCCTGCAGCGGTGGATAGGCCATTACCAAGGCCACGGTCAACGCCGCGCCGATCATCAACAAGCGTCCGGTGTAAGGCACGCGGCGGGTGGCCATCCACATCAGTACCAGCGCCAGGCTGACCATCGCGCCACGGCTGCTGGCCAACAGCAACGCCGCCGCTCCCAGGCACGCCACGCCAAGGCCCAGCGCACGTTTGAAACCTTGTTCGGTCATGCCGTAACAGAACGCCAGGGGCAGCAACAGCGCCATGATCCCGCCGATGGCATTCGGGTGCATCCACGGTGAACCCATACGCGACGACATGGCTTCCAGGCCGAATTTCAACATGTCGAAGTTGCCGTAGTTGAGAAGGGCGAGAATCGGCGCAATCCCTGCCCCGGAGCGCGTGCGCACGAACACGGCGATCGACATCACCAGCATCGCCAGAGTGCCCAGCAGCAAGGCGATCACCAGGCTTTCGCGGCGTTTATAGTCCACCAGCAGCTTGGCGGCCAGGAACACCCCCGACAGGTTCAACAACCAGCGCAGCCAGTTGGCTACGCCGCTGCTTTCGGCGTGGATGCTCACCTGGCCAACGATAAACGGGAACACGCTGAACAGCATCAGCCACAGCAGCATCTGGTCGGTGGGCCGGCGTGCCAGGCGCGGTGCATCGGGCAGGCGTGACAGGAAGCTGTGCCACAGCACGGCACCCCAGGTCAGCGCCAGGATGGCTTCGCTTACCGTGCTGCGGATGCCCAGGTTGAGGGTGGAGTAGGGCATGAAGGTCGCGACCAGGGCAAACAGCAACAAGCCCCAGAAGGGAAAGCGCAGGATGGTCACGGCTGCCGCAACACCCATCACAGCGAGAAAGGCCTTGGCCGGTGACAGCGCCAGGGCGGCTGCACCAAACAGCACGCCGAAGAGGATGGCGACGAGGCTTGCCAGGGAGAGTCTCATTTCAGTTCCTCGATCAGTTCGGCCAGGCGCCGACGATAGGCGTTTGGGTTGTAGCGTTCGGCCCATTGCTTGCGTTGTTCTGCAGAAGACTCGTCGCTGCGCTCGCCCAGGCTCAGCATCAGTTGCACCAACGCCGGGCCATCGGTCGGGGAAAACCGCGGCGCCGACGGCGGGGTGATTTCATCCAGCGAGGTACCGCTGGCCACGGCCACAGGTGTGCCGACGCTCAGCGCTTCAATCACCGGTAAACCAAACCCTTCCGCGTAGGAGGGCTGCCACACACGCGACGCCTGGCGGTACAACGCCTGCAGTTGGGCATCGGTGACACCACTGAGTGCGCGAATTCCCGGTAGCCCGCGCAGTGCTTCGGGCAAATGCTCAAGGCTGCCCACCAGCACCAATTCCGGTACAGCGGGTGATTGCTGCCGCGCCTGCTGCCAGGCCTTCACCAGAAAGGGTACGTTCTTGCGCAACTCGCGAGTACCCACCAGTAGCCAGAAGGCTTCGGGTAAGTGGCGATCAGACAGGTCTGCTGCCGGCTCATTGAACCCATCCACCTGATTGGGCAGCACACGCACCTTGCCCGCCGCCTGGGGAAACAGGCGTACGGTTTCATCGGCACTGTATTGCGAGGGTGTCCACACGCGGTCGGCGCTGCGCACCGCATAGGCAATCGACAGCCGGTCGCTGGTCTTGTAGACCAGGGCCTTGAGGCGATTGGCGTGGTAGTTGTCCAAAGTGATCTGGAACAGGTCGTGCAGCAGTACCACAGTGCGCAGCCCCTTGGGCTTGGGTGGTAATGGCAAGCCCATATTGAAGGTGCTGATGTACAGGTCAATCTGTTGTTCGCGCAGGGCCCGGGGTAAAAAGCCGGCTTCGAAACGCAGGCGATTCTGTGGCTGATGCATCGCCGTCTTCGCGCAACCCCAGGTCGGGCAGTGGGCCTGCAAGCGTGTCTGGTCGCCGAGCGGGGCCACGGTAAACCGTTCCAATTCGATACCCGGCAAGGCACGCAAGGCGCTTTCCAGGGCATACACCTGGCGGCTGATACCCGATTGCGGCGAGGTGCCGACGGTGCGGTAATCCAGGCCTACACGCATACAGGCTCCTTTTGAGTGAGCGGCGACAGGCTGGCGTACACCTGCTCCAATTGGCTGGCGGCCACGCTCCAGTCATGGGCGCGCCGCACATAGGCGCGCCCGGCTTCGCCCATGGGCGCTGCGGCCGCGGGGAATTGCAGCAGGCGTACTACAGCATTCGCCAGGTCAGCGGCGGTTTGCCCTGCGAGGTAGTCCAAGCCGTCGACCAGGTCCAGGCCCGACACGCCCTGCTCGGTGCTGGCCAGGGGCAGGCCGGCCGCCAGCGCTTCCAGCACTTTGAGCTTGGAGCCGCCGCCATGGCGCAACGGTGCCAGGAACACTGAACAACTCGATTGCAGGCTCAGCAGGTTCGGCACGAAGCCTTGCCACTCAATGCGGGGGTCCTGCCAGCGCTCGCGCCAGCCTTCGGGCATGCCGAAACCGCACACGCTCATGCGCGCATCCGGGCAGCGCTCCCAGACTTTGGGCAGGATTTCATCCAGGGCCCACTCGATCGCGTCCACATTGGGCGCGTACTCATAGTTCCCGAGAAACAGTACACGGCGTGTCGATGGATCTGGGTGTGCAGCGGCAAAGTGGTCGCAGTCCACGCCATTGACCACCACCGGCACCGGTTTGCCGGCGATGCCTTGCATCACCTGTGCATCGCTGTCGGTTACTGCTACCACCTGGGTAGCCTGGCGCATTACCCGGCGTTCCCAGCGCATATAGCGCCATTGATCGTAGCGAATGAACGGCAGCGCCCAGCTCGGCAGGCGGTCATAGGTGGCCGCGCCCAGGGCCGATTCCACGTTGTGTTCGGTGAGCACGAAGGGCTGGGACTTGCGCACCAGGGCGTCTTCATACGGCTGGAAGCTGTAGCTGTGTTCTATTTGCACCACATCCCAGTGCTCATTGAGCAGTTGGTTGAATCGGTCCTGCAACGCCCCCGACAGCCCATTCACGCTGGCCAGCAAGGGGTAGGGTGCAAAGAGTCCGGCCACCAGGGTCTTCACGCTGCGCAGTGGGCGGCGGGGCAAGATGATCAATTGCTCGAGAAAGGCTTCCAGTACCTGGCGATCGGTCAGCGATACCGGGTGTTTGTCATGCAGTAGCAAGGTGATCCGATGCCCCCGGGCCGCCAGGCTGCGCAGCAGGTGGAACTGACGCGTCTTGCCGCCGCTGGTGGCGGGCCAGGGTGAGTAGGGCAGGATCCATAAAATGCGCATGACGGGTTTCAATCCCATAACAGAATTTGCAGGTTCGGCTTGACCACAACGGTCAAGCCGTTGGTGCCGCTCACTGGGGTTTGCGTGCCGCGCAGCGGGTCATACAGGGTGGCGTTGGCGAGGTCCGGCAGGTGCGCATTACCGCCTTTTGCCGACCAGAAGAACCACAGCTTGCGACCATCGGCGCGGGTCCATCCGATGCTGAACAGGCCCTCGGGCAGTTGATCGGCGGCGGGTGGGTCGCCAGGCGTCAATTGCGGTCCGCTGACGTCGAGAAAATGCTTCAGTGCGGTATAGACCGGTTTTGGCTTGGCATCGAGGTCGAGCAAGCCGTAGGCACGGTCGCGCACGCTGGCGCGCTGGTCGAGGTCGCTCAAGGTAAACAGGAAGATCTTGTCGAAATCCATCGCGCTCATCAGGGCCAGGCGGCGGAGCACATAGTCGGCCTGGCCTTGCAGGGTAATGATGTCCTGGACTTCCTTGGGCCCCGTGTACGCTGACCAGCCCCATTCGGTGCTCCACAGCGTCTTGACGCCATTGCTGCGCAGTTTCTGGTTGAGCGCAGTTGTCTTGGCGACGAAGTCCAGGTTGGCGGGGTCGTTTCCTTCGGGCAACTGGGTGTAAGGGTGATAGGACATCACGGTGTTCAGGCTGGGCACGCCGAGGGCATCGAAGGCGTCGAGCATGGTCTGGCCGTTGGGCATCTCGCTGAAAAACGCCAGGCCAGCCGCCACCACTGGTTTATTCGGGTTGACCGCACGCAGGGCCGCGGCGCTGCTTTTCAGCAGGGCGGCGTAGCCGGCCGGGTCGGCCACGGGGCGCCAGAAGCCGAGCAGATTCGGTTCATTCCAAACCTGCCAGGCATCAACGCTGGGATAACGTTGGGCCAACAGCGCCATGCGGATCGCGAACACATTCGGGTCCTTGGGCGGGTACTGGTCCTGATACGGCGCACCCACGGGCGCTGTGGTGATGAAGGGCGCCGAACCCACCAGGTAGAAGACCGACTTGAGCTGGTTGTCCTGCAACTTGGCCACCAGTTCGTCCAGCGTGGCCACCTGGTACTGATCAGCCACCGGCTCCAACCGATCCCAATGCAGGTCCAGGCGTACCCACTGCAAGCCCAGGTCCTTGAGACGGTCGATCTGCATCTGGTAACGCTGGGGGCTGAACCACAGGAACTGCGCGTTCACTCCCAGGAAATCCTTCCACACCAGCACCTTGTTGCCCTTGAGCACATGGCTCTCGGCATCGGCCGGGCGCCCCCAGATAAAGACGGTAACGCCCATGACCGCCACCAGTGCAAGCGTGGCCAAGTACGTACGTTTACGCACCATAAGGGGCCCCCGCAATCGCTTGCTCAAAAAGCTGCTTGAACTGCCGTGCGGTCAGTGGCCACAGGCGTTGGCCGCCAATGTGCGCGGCGCGTTCGGCCCAGTCCCTGGCCAGCGTCGGGGTCTGCGCCAGGCGCAGTAGTTGCGCGCTCAACGCGGCGACGTCGCCTTGGGGATAGATTGCGCCGTTTCCGCTGGCAACCTCTTCGGCAAATGCCCGTGCATCCGAAGTAATCGCCCCGCGCCCGCACGCGGCGGCCCAGGACAACGCGCCGCTGGTGCCGCGCTGGCGACCCAGCAGGCCGAGTTTTTTCGATTCGCGATACGGCAGCACCATCACGTGGTGCGCCTGTATCGTCTGCGCAATCTCGCTGGCCGGCAGGTTCAGCCGCCAGTCGATGGAGCCAGACAGGCCAAGGTCGGCTATCTGGCGGTTCAATTGTTCAAGGTAATTGCCGCCCGCCCCAAACGCCATTTCGGCGGCAGTGCCACCGGCCAGGGTCAGGCGCACACGGTCACGCAATTGGGGGGCTTGCTGGAAAACTGCGGCCAGGGCCTGTAACAGGTCTTCAATGCCTTTGCCCCGGTAGATAAAGCCGAAATACAGCAGGTGCAGCGTATCCAGGGGCGGCAGCGCCACCGCCGCAATCGCCAGGTTGGCATGGTTGATCACCGCCACTTTACCTGCGGGCAATTGCATGCGTTGGCTGAGGCAATCGGCGCCCAGGCGGGTGAGGGTGATCAGTCTTGTGAGGCCGCGGGCCACCTGCCGCTCTTCACGCAGGGTCAGCGGGTCTGCCAGCACCACCGCCGCTTGCGGCAACGGGCTGGGCAAGCGCTCCAACAGATTGAGCGGGAAGGGCAGTTGCTCGCGCCGCCATACCATGCGCTCGGGGTCATGCACGGTGGCCGTCAGCGGCAGGTTGGGATAGGCCTTGCGCAACTCGCGCAACGCCAGGAACTCCCCCAGCCGGCCGCCGCCCAGCTCGGCGTGGACCAGGTCCACGCTCTGCCAGTCGAATGCACCGATGGCCTGCTTGATCGCGATGCTGGTGCCCTCGACGCCGCTCAACGGTGTCGCCACCGTCACGCCCAGCTGCTCCAGTGCCGTCTTGAAATGGTTCGCGTAGTCGGCGATCCCATTTTTTTCCGGCGGCAAAGGCGCGAGCAGGGCGATGCGCATCAGAACGCCCCCCGATATTTGGCGATGGTCTGCAGCACCTTGGCCGGCACTTCGAATTTACGCCGGTTGATGATGATGCCGTCCACTTTGCCGAATGCGGTATTGAGGATCGACAGCGCATGCTCCACCACCGGGACCGTGCTTTTCTGCGCCTCCACCACCAGGGCGATCAGGTCGGCGCGACGCAGATTGACGAAGGCATCGCGGTTGTCCAGCAGCGCCGAGGCATCCAGCAGTACCACTTCGCCCGGCGCCGCCGGGGCCGCACCGCCGACACGCACAGTAATGCCGTTTTCCTGAAGCAACTGGCGCAACTGTTCCACTACGAACGTCACCCCTTCACCATGGCGCGCGGAGGTCAACCCGAGGGTCAGGCCGCGTTCAGTGATACGGTCCAACTGCAGCAGACCGTAGAGCCGGTAGATGCTCGCGTTGAATGCGTTGGTGCCTTGTGCGGTACTGGTATCCAGTTCTGGCAGGGTGGTCCACAGCGGCAGGCCGAACTTGCGTTCCACCAAGCCACCGTCATGGATGCGCTGGTCGAGCAGGTAGCACAGGTAGATCACCAGCAAGCCGACCACGATGGAAAACGGGATCGCCAACAACAACATCAACAGGGTTTTAGGGAAGATTCGGCCAGGGTTCAGGGTGGCCTCCTCAATCACCGCGATGTTGCTGATCTGGCTGTTATCCAGCTCACGGTCGATGCGCGATTTTTCCAGGTTATCGACATACAGCGCATAGTTACGCTCGGTGGCACTCAGTTCACGGGACAGGCGCGCCAGCTCCGGTTCAATCTCCAGGGCTTCCTTGCGTTGCGCCTCGAGGTTCACCAGTTGTTTCTGCTGTTGCACCAGTTGTGTACGCAGTGCCGAGTTGTTGCTGGACTCATCGAGCAGCACGCGCTGCAAGTGGATCTCCAGGGTGTTCGGCGCACGGTTTTCCGAGCTTTGCACGGTGTTGCTTTCATTCGCGACCTGGGCCTGCATGGCGCGGATCGACGCATCCAGGGCTTTGACCGGCGGCGCATTGTCGGTGTAGGTGCGCATCATGTCGGCCTTTTCCAGCAACTTCTGGTTGAGCAGGCGACGCAAGTCCTGCTGCTGCGGGTTCAGCGCAATCTGGCGTACCGTGGTCACTTCCTTGGGTTGGGTCTTGAGCTGAGTGCGGGTGCTCTCCAGGGCGCTGTCGGACGAGGCAATCAAGCGCGTGGTATTGAAGGTTTCGCCACGCAGCACGTTGATGCGCTCGGACAAATCCTCCAGGCGATCGGTGATGCTTGCCGCGCCGATCTGGTTCAAGTGGGCAAGAATCTGCTCCTTGTAGCTCTTGATTTCGGTAGCGCTGTTGGCTACCTGGCCTTCATAGAAGGCATACAGGCTCTTGCGTCCCAGGGCCTGGGTGCGTTCGTTGATGTAGGTCTCGACCCAGCTTTTGACCACCGCCTGGGCGATTTCCGGGTCGCTCCACTTGAAGCTGATGTCCATGACGGTGGAACCGGCCGCGTGGCTGACGTCGAAGTTTTTCTCCAGGCTGGCGGCCAGGCGCTCCACGGGTGTGGTCTGTTCAATGATGCCCACGGTTTCCAGCACCACGCGCACACCGTCGAACACTGCGCCGATACCACTTTTGACGTAGTACTTGGTGCGCTTCCAGAGGCCTTCCGGTGGCGGCATTTTGTCGATGACTTCCAGGTAATGCTCGGCCACCGCCCGCACGATAGGGCGACCGGTCAGCAGGCGTTCCTCATCGACAATCGGGTCGCGTTGAGTGCTCGGCATGACCAGCGCCTGGCGGTTGCTGATCTCAATGGGCAGCGTCGAATCGCGCCCCGGCTTGACCAGCAAGCGTGCGGTGGACTCGTATTTGGCTGGTAGTAAAAAGGCCCCCAGCAGAATGATCACCAGCGCCGCGATGGCCGCCAGCTTGAACTCGTGCCGGAAGATGAAGAACAAGCGCAGAAGATCGCGAAAAGAACGGATCTCGATCATGGGATGTCGCTCCTTTAGTTACTGCCGCCGCTGGTTCGGGTGTAGTTGTAGCCAACCCCGATCGACTTGGTGAATGGGATCAACTGGTTCAAGTAGGTATCTACGCCCTGGATGCGCTCGCCCACGTTGGATTTGGGCACGAACACCACATCTCCCCGCTGCAGCGGCACTTGTTTACGCCCGTTGGGGCCGGTCTTGAGGTATTGGCTGAAGTCCAGGAAGTAAGCGCGGTAGGTGCCTTGGGTATCTTCGCGCAACAGTGCGACCATGCTGGCGTTGCCCGCCGGGTTCACCCCGCCGGCGCCGACGATGGCTTGTTCCAGGGTGTTGGCCGAGGCGATCGGCACCGTGGTCGGGTTGTTTACCGCACCGCCGACGATGATCGAGTTGCCCGGTGCCTGGTTGATGTTCACCGTCACCCGTGGCTCGCGATACACCGGCGCAAGCTTGTTGCTCAGCTCGTTCGCCACCTCGGCTGGCGTGCGACGGGCTACCTGGATCGGGCCCAAGAACGGGTAGTTGATCTTGCCATCGGTTTGCACGGTGTACAGCGTCAGCTCATAGATGGTGCTGACGTTGAACGCCGACAGCGTTGGCATCTCACCGGCATCGCGCACAATGCGCAACTGATCGCCGATGCGGATACGCTCTACCGCCGGCGGCAGTTGCGCAAGCTGGTCGAGGGCGCGCTTGCCGTCCTCGACCGTCTTGCCGTCGGGGGGGACGATACGTGCAGGGGTATTGCAGGCGGCCAGTGCCATCATGGCCAGGACGAGCATAGTTCTTTTCATCAAGGGGGACTTCCTGTAGGTCATGATGCTCACCTCCAATAACCGGGAAACATGCTGATGCGCCGCTTTAGGGCGAGGGGTAGGCGGCGTTCCAGATGGCCCAGCCGATAGCCGAGCAATTTGAACGCGCTGCGCACCAGTACTTCGGGTACGCGGTGCAATGCACCGGCTGCGCGCAACGCTGCGAGTTCAGCCTGTACATAGCGTTTACCTTCACCGCCGGCATCGCCAAAGGCTTGGCGAATCCACGGCTCGCGACCGTAGAACACGCCAATGTCGAAGTAGCGGTGAAACTCATCCATGAGTCGGTAATCGTGGGAGTGGTACACCCGCGCCGTGGCGGCGTAGCGCACCTTGTAGCCATCAAGCAGCATGCGCGCCGCGACGTAGGCATCCTCACTGCCGATCACATCGGCGGGGAAGCCACCCACGGCCTGCAGGGCGCTGCGCCGGTAGACTGAAAACGAGTCGGAGCTGAAGCAGGTTTTAATCCCCAACTGCGCAGCGTCGGCAAGGCTCTTGGTGCGGCTCTGGGCGGGGTAATTGAAGTGGCGTGACTGCGCTCCCAGCACGCCAGCGCCAGGGTGCGGCAATTGCCGGCCGTAGGCCACGCCGTTGAGTGGGTCTTGTTGCAATTCTTCGAGCAGGTTGGCGAAGGTCTCGGGGTCGGCCGGGATTGCGTCCTGAGTCATCACGATCAGTGCGTCACCGCTCGTGTGTTCACTGGCCCAGCGCCGTGTGCCACCGTGGTTGAAGTCGCGTGCGTCGATAACCTCGACCCGCGCGCCAAATTCGCGAAAGCGCGCCACGGTGTCATCGCTGGACGCGCTGTCGACTACCAGCATCTCGTCCGGTTGCAGAGTCTGCATCTGCAGCGCGGGCAGCAGTCGCGTCAAATGACTGGACGCGTTGCGGGTTGGAATGATCAGCGAGATGCGCATGTCATTTCTTCTCTGCGGGCGCGCGCCCATAGATGTCATCGAAGCGTACGATGTCGTCCTCGCCCAGGTATTCACCGCTCTGCACTTCGATCATCACCAGGTCGATGATGCCGGGGTTGGTCAGGCGGTGCTTGTGCCCAGCCGGGATGTAGGTCGATTCGTTGGCGTTGATCAAAAATTCGCGCTCGCCATTGGTGATCTGCGCGGCACCGCTGACCACTACCCAGTGTTCGCTGCGGTGGTGATGCATTTGCAGCGACAGCGACGCCTGGGGCTTGACCACGATGCGCTTGATCTTGAACCGGCTGCTTTCCTCCAGCACGGTGTAGGTTCCCCACGGCCGGGTGACGGTGCGGTGCAGGCTGAACGCCGGATGGTTCTGGCGCTTGAGTTCGGCGACGATGTAGCGCACGTCCTGGCTGCGGTTGGCGTCGGCGATCAGCAGGGCATCGGGGGTATCGACGATGATCAGGTCTCGCACGCCGACGGCACCGAGTACGCGTTTGGGCGAGTCGATATAGCAGTTGTGCACGTCATGCAAGATGGCTTCGCCATTGACCTGGTTGCCCTGGGCATCGCTGGGCGTGAGCTGGCGCAGGGCTTCCCAGGAACCGATGTCGCTCCAGCCGATGTCGCACGGCACCACGGCCACTTGCGTGGACTTCTCCATCAACGCCACGTCGATGGAAAGGTCTGGCGCGGTGCCGAAGGCCTCGCTGCCCAGTTCACGCTGGCGCGAGGTGCTGTTTTGCAGGTGCTGGCTCTGCTCGAGGGCTGCACGAGCGGCCCCCAGTACGTCGGGAGCATGGGTCGCCAGCTCGTCCACCAGAGTACTGGCCTTGAAGCAGAACATGCCGGCATTCCACAAGTGCTTGCCGCCGTCGAGATAGGCTTGGGCCGTGGCCAGGTCGGGTTTTTCGACGAAACGCTTGACCCGGTTACCCAGGCTCAGGGCGTCACCTTTTTCGATGTAGCCGAAGCCTGTTTCCGGGTGATCGGGTTGAATGCCGAAGGTCACCAGGTAGCCGGCTTCGGCCAACTCGCGTGCCTGGGTCACGGCGTCGGCGAACGCGGTTTCATTCAGCACCAGATGGTCGGCTGGCATCACCAACAACTGGGCGTCGCCACCGAAATGCTCCTGCACGTGCAGTGCCGCCACCGCAATGGCCGCTGCGGTATTGCGACCGAACGGCTCCAGCAACAGGTCCAGAGGCAGCCTGGCCTGGTTGACTCCGCGGTAGTCATCCAGGGTGCGAAACAGCAAGTCGCGATTAGTGACGGTCAGCACACTTTCCACGCCGGGCAGGCGCGCGGCACGTTGAAAGGTTTTCTGCAGCAGACTCTGGCCGTCACGCATACGCATGAATGGCTTGGGCATGTTCTGCCGGGACACCGGCCACAGCCGCGTGCCTGACCCACCGGAAATAATGCAGGGGATTAATCCGTTGAGTGTATTCATCAATAGACTTCCTTGGTGGAAAGGACGGCTGGGACCGTCATGAAGACGATGTACAAATCGAACCACACGGACCATTTGGAGATGTACTCCAGGTCGTATTCGACGCGTTTCTGGATTTTGAACAGGGTGTCAGTTTCACCCCGGTAGCCGTTGATCTGCGCCCAACCGGTGATGCCGGGCTTGACCCGGTGGCGCGAGCTGTATTCGCTCACAGCCACTTCGAACGGAATACCGGCGGCTTTGGTGGCGGTGGCATGAGGGCGCGGGCCGACCATCGACATGTTGCCCTGCAGCACGTTGAACAACTGCGGCAGCTCATCGATGCTGGTCTTGCGGATGATGCGGCCAACCCGGGTAATGCGCGGGTCTTCACGAGTGGTCTGGCGTTCAGCTGTAAAGTCGCTCTGGTCGGTGTACATCGAGCGGAACTTGAACACGCGAATTTCGTTGTCGTTATAGCCGTAGCGGTTCTGGCGAAACAGCACCGGGCCCTTGGAGTCGAGCTTGATCGCAATGGCCGTGACCAGCATCACCGGTGACACCAGCACCAGGGTGATGCTCGCCAGGAGCAGGTCTTCGCAACGCTTGATAAACGGCGACCAACCGCGCAGCGGCAACTGCGAGGTATTGAACATCAGGATGCCGCCCACGTCTGTGATCCGGCTATGGCCGTAGCGCAGGGCAGCCATGTCGGGCACCAGCATCACGTTCACCGACATTTGCCGCAGGCGATTGACCAAGCCGTGAATACGTTGCTCGGCAGCCCAGGGCAGGCAGATCATCACTTGGTTGACCTGTTCGGCGCGGATCAGTTTTTCCAGGTCGCGGGTATTGCCCAACAGCGGCAGGCTGCTCAGTTCCTTGGGAATACGCTCGGTGCGGTCGTCAATAAAGCCGATAAGCCCGGAGCGAATGTCGCCGTTGCGTTGCAAGTGGTCGGCGACATGCACGGCGGTGTCAGTGAAACCCAGGATCACTGTGCGTTGCAGGTATTTGCCCTTGCGCATGAGTTTGCGGTACAGGCGTAGCATCACCAGGCGTTCGGCACAGAACATCGTCAAGCTGGCGATATACCACACCACCAGGTTGCGCGGGTTCAATTGCGGAAATACCTGCAGGATCTGGTACATGAACAACAGGATGCAGAATGCGGAGGACCAGGCCACGATATTGGTGCGCAGGCGCAAGCGATTACTGAACAGTTCCTCGGAATAAATGCCCAGGGCCTGGAACAGAATGATGGTCAATACCGCAAAAAACAGCAGCAAGCCCAGAAAGTGCGAACGCATTTCAGGGGCCATCGGGTCGAGGAAAAGCGCCAGGACCAGCGGTGGGAAAATGGCCGTCAGACCGTGGACCAGCTTGACGAAAACCACAAAAAACTCGACAAACCCTGCTCGGGTCAAAAACAAGCTGACAACTGACGACTTCTCTCGCATACAAACATCCCTCATTGCACACCAGGCGTTCTATTCGGTCGTCTGAACCAGACGGCAGCGGACTACGCTGGGTAAAACGCATCCCTTCCTTCGAATGGATCGCTCCAAATGAAAGAATTTTGCAAGGGCAGTGGCTACTACAGGAGGACTTCCTTTTCTCTTTCAGTCAATAATTTGACCTTGTTTCAGCGATGATATCATAGACACTTTAAATGTTCCTTCTTGTGTCATTTTGTTGACATTCCTTGTGCAAGAGGACCCGGTCTCGGGGTGTGATTTTGAGTGTAGGAACAAAAGTGTGAATTTTCCTGTTTGTCAGGAAACACTTTTTTGACGGGCCCCGGGGAGGCGTAGGAAAAGAGGGCGCAACGCACCAGGCGCCTGCCCTCCAGAGGATTGAGCGGGTTAAAAGGTGCCTTTCAGACTGACCGTGAAATTACGCGGTTCGCCATAAAAATTGCCCCATGAGGCTGTGCCCACGGTTTGGTAATAGTTTTTGTCGAAGAGGTTCTTGGCGTTAAGGGCGACGGTCCAGGTGTCATCTACGCGGTAGGCCAATCGTGCATCCCAAACCGTATAGCCGGCCTGTTCGAGCTTGAGGCCCTGCTGCATGCGATAGTTGCCGCTCTGGGCATTGACCCCCGTACCCGCGCTCCATTTGGACAGCGCGCCATCCAGCTGGTAATCGCCCCACATGCGCAACATGTGGCGGGGTACATAGGTGTTGGACGCGCCTCCTTCGATAGCGGTATCAATGTTTTTAAGCGATTTGGTCTGAGTGTAGGTGTAGCCCCCCGAGACTTGCAGACGTTCGAGCAACTGGCCGCTGACTTCGGCTTCGACGCCCTGGGCGCGGACCTTGGCAGTGTCGGTATAGCAGTAGCCATCGGACGAAGTTGGGCAGAAACTCAGGAAGTCAGTCTCGGCGCCGTTTTTCTCTGTGGCCCGGAACAACGCTATGGAACTGTTGAGACGCCCGTCGAACCATTCGCCCTTGATACCCAGCTCGTAGTTGTCCCCCATCTTGGGCTTGAGTGCCGCGCCGTCGGCGGTGGCATAAGAGCTCTGCGGCTGGAAGATATCGGCGTAGCTGGCGTACAGGGAAAGGTGTTCGTCGAGGTCGTAGATCAGAGCGGCAAACGGCGTGACTTCACCGGATTCCTTGGTGCGCGCATCTTGCACACTCCACTCGCCCCAACCCAGGGTGTTGGACTGCCGACGGTTTTCGTACCAGCTCACACGGCTGCCCACGATGAACATCAAGGGCTCGGCCAGGCGCAGGCGCAAGGTGGCGTAAGTACCATACTGGGTAGCGGTTTCCTTGACCGTGCCACCGCGGTACATGTTTGGCCAGAAGGTGTCATTGGCTGGTTCGGGGAAGTGGTGGTCGGGCTGATAAATGCTCTGGCGCGTGGGCAGGTTCTGGATCGCGAATACGTCATCCTGGGTGCCTCGGCTGCCGTTGGCCCCAAGGATCAGTTCGTGTTCCAGGCCAAAGGCTTGGAACTTGCCATCGACGTAAGCGTCGAGGCCGAAGTCCTTGTGCTCATAGTCCATCAATGCTGCGTAGGAGTTGGCGGTGGGGGTTGGGGCGCCATAGGCGATGGTACCTTCGCTGGCGGCGTACTTGGTGTCTTGCAGGTTGCGGCTGTGCACAGCGGCGACTTTGATTTGCCAGTCGTCATTGAAGTGATGGGTGAGATCAGCGAAGAACGTCGTGCGTCGGCTTTGCCAGTCGTTCCAGGATTGGCCCAGGCAGGTGGAACGGCTTAACCTGGCGCTCTTGCCATCGCTATAGCGCGGCAAGCCACCCCAACAGGGGCTGGCGTCGACGTCTTCGTAGCTGGCTCCCACGCCCAGGGTTGTGTCGGGGCTCAGGTCGACGTCCAGTGCGGTATAGAAGGCCTGGTCCTGGCGCTTGGAAATGTCCATGTAGGAGCCGCGATCCTGTTGGCTGAACGCCGCGCGGCCGCGCACGGTGCCGCTGTCATTGAGCGGGCCACCGGTATCGACGTCGGCGCGGTAGTTGTCCCAGGTGCCGGCGGACAGCATCAGGCTTGAGGTCGGGGTGGCCTGTGGCCGCTTGCGCACGAAGTTCACCGCACCGCTGGCCGTGCCGGCCCCCTTGAGCATGCCGGCTGCGCCTTTAAGTACTTCCACGCGATCATAGATCGCCATGTTGGCGCTGAAACTGTCCGCCTGCACATAGTCCTTGCCCATGTCCAGCGGTACGCCGTCGTACTGGTACTGGCCGAGCATCTTGAATCCACGGGAATAGAAATACTTGCCGCCCATGGGCGACTCGTAGGTGGTGATCCCTGGTGTACGTTCCATCACATCGTCAATGGTGGTGACATTCTGATCGTCCATCAATTGGCGGGTCATCACACTCACTGACTGTGGCGTTTCCCGCAGGCTGTGTTGGCCTTTGCCGATGGTGACCGCGCCGGTAGTGTACGAACCGGTGCCTTCGGTCAGGGCCCCCAGGCGTTGGCCGGTCACCGTGGTCGCGCTCAGGTTCAGGGCACCGGTGTCGGCCATTTGTGGCAACAGCAGCCACATATCCTTGCCTTGGCGCTGGGCTTGCAGGCCCTGGCCGCGCAGTAACTGGCCCAAGGCCTGTTCTCGATCGAAGTTGCCGCTCAGGCCTGTGCTGGTTTTACCGGCAACGCTGGTGGCATCGTAGGACAAGCTAATGCCGGCCTGACGGGCAAATTGATCCAGTGCCGAGGTAAGGGAGCCGGGGGCGATCGCCCATGCGCGAACCTGGGTATCAGCGCTAGCGGAGTCGGCCATCACGGCGAGCGGCAAGACGCCGCCGCCCAGGCAGGCGCCAAGGAGGGCGGCCTGCACCGCGTGTTTGAGAAGAGAACGTTTGGAGGGGAACGCTTGCATGACCGCGGGATGCTCCTGAAGGAAGTGGACAAACCGGCCTGTTGATCGGCCCTTCCTTACAGGTCGAATGGCAATGAGAATTCACCTCATTTATTTTCGGCCGGTCACACCCGAGCGGAGACGGTTACCCAGTAGCGGCTGCGGTAGGTCACATCGATCGCCAGCGATTGAGTGACCAACTTGAGCACTTGGTCGGTGTCCTCCAGTTGGTAAGTGCCCGACACCCGCAGCCCTGCCACGGCTTCGCTGCAACGCACCAACCCACTGCGATAGCGGCCCAGCTCGGCCAGGAAGTCGTCCAGGCGCATGTTGTGGGCGCTGATCACGCCGTCACTCCAGGCCCAGGGGTCCAGGCCGTTGTTGGGGGAAGGGCGAATGCCGCTACGGTTGAACATCACCTGTTCGCCTGGCTTGATCACCTGGCGTGCGGCGCCGTCATGGCGATCGGCAAACACCGCTACCGCACCCTGTTGCACGGCCAGCAGAGTACCTTGGAGTTCTTCGCGCACCAGCAAGCGCGTGCCGACGGCGCGCAGGTAACCGTCGCGGGTATGCACCCACAGCGGGCGGTGGTCGGCGCCGGTATTGATCAATATTTCACCCTGGCGCAGGTTCACCAGCCGTTGTTCGGCGCTGGAGGTAATGTCGACGGCACTGGCGCTGTTGAGCTGGACTTTGCTGCCATCCTCCAATGTTACCCAGCGCCGCTCGCCAGTGGCGGTGCGGTAGTCCGCCATCAAGGCGGGCAGGGGCGTGTAGTCGCGGCCCAGCCAGGCTAAACCTGCGGCGCCGGCAAACAGCCCGAGCAGTTTCAGGCTTTCACGACGGCTGATGTGCTGGCGTGCGCCGTCGAGTGCATGGCGACTGACATGCGCCGGCAAGTGGTTGAAATCGTCATTCAGGGTGGCGACCCGTTGCCAGGCCTGTTGATGCGCCTCGCTGGTGTGCAGCCACTGGTCAAAGGCCGCGGTGCTGGCGTCGTCGGCGGTGTTGTAGCGCAGCTTGATCATCCATTGGATGGCCTGGTCGACCAGGTGCGAGTCAGGAGTCGGCATAGCGCAACCGGTAACAGGCGTGCAGCGCCTTGGACAGGTCGCGTTCCACCGTGGCCTTGGACACGCCCAGGCGCAAGGCGATCTGCGGGCAGGTCAGGCCGTCCAATTGGGCCAACAGGAACGCCTCGCGCACCCTCGGCTTGAGCTGGTCGAGCAAACGGTCAATACGCTCCAGGCTGTCGAGGATCAGCCGCTTTGTTTCTTCGCTCGGCACCTCTACTTGCGGGAAGTGCGCCAGGCTTTCCAGGTAGGCGCGTTCCAGTTCGCGGCGCCGGTATTGGTCGATCATCAAGCTGCGCGCGATGCTGCTCAGATACGCGCGCGGCTGCTGCAAAGTCTGTTGCTGACGCGCGTTGAGCAGGCGCACGAAGGTGTCCTGCGCGAGGTCAGCGGCGCGCTCATGGCAGCCCGTGCGCCGGCTCAACCAGCCTCGCAGCCATGAATGGTGGGCTTGGTATAGCTGGCCGATGGCAGCAGGGTCCAGTGGGTGATCGCTCGACATGGTCATCCTGGCGCAGCAGGCTTAATTGATAATGTTTCGCATTCTAGACGTTGGTCGTGGCATTCAGCAATCACTCGGTTCGCTGCGTGAGCAATGTATCCAGCACAATTTTTTGTAGGGCCTGCAAGCGCCGATTAATCTGTTTTTTTTCCAGCGGACGGTTCAACCATGATCAGCCTTGTCACACTCGGTGTTTTTTCCGGCGCTGTGTTGCTGTTGTTGCTGTCACCGGGGCCGAACATGGCATTTGTCATCAGTCAGGGCGTCACCCATGGCTGGCGCGGCGGCGTTGCTTCGGCCCTGGGCATTGGCGTGGCCGACCTGTTGCTGACAGCGTTGACCGCGATGGGGGTGACGGCGTTGGTCGCCAGCTGGCCGCCGGCATTCGACCTGATCCGTTATGCGGGCGTGATTTACCTGGTGTGGCTGGCCTTCAAAACCTTGCAGAAACGCCCCGGCCTGGACACCGCTCACGTCGGCCGCGTGGCGTTGGGCCGAGTGTTTCTGCAGGCCATGCTCAACAGTTTGCTCAACCCCAAGGCGTTGTTGTTTTTCATGGTGTTCCTGCCGCAGTTTGTGCGGCCCGAGGCGGGGCCCATCGCCTTGCAACTGATGGTGCTGGGCGGTGTGTTGACGTTGATCGCCAGTGTGTTTCATGTGCTGTTGGGACTGTTTGGCGGGGCGCTCAGCCGCTTCTTCGCCAAACGCACCAAAAGCGCTTGGCTGCAGAAGTGGGGCTTGGCGGCGGTGCTGATGGCGTTGGCCGTGCGCTTGGCGGTGATGTCACGTCCTGCCTGAACACACGCGGGAAGCCAAGCAAGTTTCTTTGTGGCGGGGGAGCTTGCTCCCGCAACGGCCCGACAGCCGATGCTCATCTACCAGACACCCCGCAATCCAACTGTGGGAGCTGGCTTGCCTGCGATGGCGGCCTGCCAGCCGACACCGGGTATCAGACCGAGCACATATTCATTCCTGCGGTAACGGCCACCTATTTGACTGAAAGAGATACCTTTGGCCAGCTTTGCCGCGACTACCAGGTCAGTCGAAAGACTGGCTACGACTGGACAGCCGTTGAGCACCGAAAGAATCAAAAGGAGTTTCGTACAGCGGACTAGGACTTACCTCACGTTCAAGCGTTGAAACCGGTTCATTCCCACGGACCTTCAGTCGCTGCAAATTCAGCGACCGGACGTGAGAAATCCAACTTCACCCCAACCGCGCAGCCGCCCGCGCCACGATCTCCCCGCGCACTTTGCGTGACTCCTCCGTGCGCTTGTTGGCTTCCTCCAGCACATGCCTGGGCGCCGTCTCCGGGCGGCCGGAGTCAAACGGTGGGGCCGGCGCGTATTCGATCTGCAGTTGCACCAGTTGCGCTGCCGCTTCGCTGTACAACTCCGCGGCCAAAGTCAGGGCAAAATCGATGCCCGCGGTGATCCCGCCGCCGGTAAACAGGTTGCCATCACGCACCACACGTTCCTGTACGGGGATGGCACCGAGCGGGGCGAGCAGGTGGTGGTAGGCCCAATGGGTGGTGGCCTTGCGATCGCGCAGCAACCCTGCCGCGCCCATTACCAATGAGCCGGTGCACACCGAGGTCATGTAGCGCACTGTCTGGGCCTGGGCCTTGAGGAAGTCCAGGGTTTGCGGGTCTTCCATCAATGGGCCCACACCGGCGCCGCCGGGTACGCAGAGCACATCCAGGTTCGGGCAGTCGGCATAAGTGATGGTCGGCGTGAACACCAAGCCCGTGCTGGAGGTGATCGGCGCGAGGTCTTTCCACACCAGGTGCAGCTTCACGTCTGGCAGCGAACCGAGGACATCATAGGGGCCGGTAAGGTCTAGTTGCTGGATGCCGGGGAACAATAGAAAACCGATCTGCAAGGTCATGGTTCAAGCTCCGAAAAGGAATGGACGTCCTCACTGTAGAAGCCTACGCTTTGGCGGGTACGCCATAGAGCCCACTAATCGCGCCAATCATGCCCAAGATTATTCATGTACTCGCTTTTGAAAATGCTCAGGTGCTTGATGTCACCGGGCCTCTGCAAGTGTTTGCGTCGGCTAATGACCTGCTGCGCCAACGGGGTTTACCGTTGCCCTACGCAGTGAGCGTGATCGCCGCTCAGGCAGAACCGGTGAGGACGTCTGCCGGCCTGGCGCTGCTGGCTGAACCGCTGCCCGCCATCGATGCGCCTTGCGACACCCTGGTGATCGCCGGTGGCTGGGGCGTGTACGGCGCTGCCGAGGACCCGGCGCTGGTGCAATGGGTGCGCGATAAATCCTTGCACACCCGGCGCATGGCTTCGGTTTGCACCGGGGCTTTTCTGCTGGCCGCTAGTGGCTTGCTCGATGGTTGCCGCGTGGCCACGCACTGGACGCGCTGTGAAGAACTGGCGCGCAAGTTCCCTGCGCTCACGGTGGAGGCCAATCCGATTTTCATCCAGCAAGGTGCGGTGTGGACGTCTGCCGGCGTGACCGCTGGGATCGACCTGTGCCTGGCCCTGGTAGAGGATGACCTGGGGCGTGCGATTGCCTTGGAGGTGGCGCGCCACTTGGTGGTGTTCCTCAAGCGCCCTGGCGGTCAGTCGCAATTCAGCGTGACGTTATCCCTGCAAAAGAGCGACAGCCGTTTTGCCGAGCTGCATGCCTGGATCGCCGAAAACCTGACGCTGGATCTGAGCATCGCCACCCTGGCGGCCCAGGCTGGCATGAGCGAGCGCAGCTTTGTACGCCACTATCGCACCGAGACTGGCCAAACCCCGGCGCGGGCCGTGGAACTGATTCGCGTCGAAAACGCACGCCGGCAACTGGCAGATAGCACAACCTCCATCAAGCGTATCGCCATGCAATGCGGTTTTGGCTGTGAAGAGACTTTGCGCCGCAGCTTTCTAAGGGCTTTGTCGGTGACGCCCCAGGCTTATCGGGAGCGTTTTTCACCGCTCCAGTAGTTCCAGCAAAGCTTGAAGCGTGACCTGGGGTGCTTCCTGAAAAACGTTATGACCCACGCCGGGCAACACCTGGCGGCGATAAAAACCGCTGAAGTGCTCCACGTCATCATCCTCCAGCGACGGCGGGCCCACGCCATCGTCGGCCCCGCACAGCGAAATGCTCGGTACTGATATCGGCGGTTGCGGCACCAGCGCCTGCTCGATGTATTCCAGCGCGGGATCACCCGGCGCATACATAAAGCGATGGCGATAGGAATGAATCACCACCTCGACAAAATCCGGGTTATCAAACGACGGCGCGGTCAGGGCGTAGTGGCTTGGCCCCTCGGCCCAGGACGGTGACCACAGCGTCCAGAGCAATTGGCAGAGTTCACGCCGATTGGCCGTCAACCCGTCGACCCCGCGCTGGGTGTGAAAGTAATACTGATACCAGAGCCGGTGCTCTGTCTCAGGTGGCCTGGGCTTGAGCGACTGGCTGATGGCCTGGATGTTGTAGCCATCGCCGGTCACCAGGCCGCGCACCCGCTGCGGCCATAGCGCCGCGACAATACAGGCGGCGCGCCCACCCCAGTCAAAGCCGGCGAGGGTGGCTTGCGGGATGGCCAAGGCATCCATGAAGTCGAGCAGGTCCTTGGCCAGCGCCGCCTGTTGGCCGGAGCGCATCACTTGCGTGTTGATAAATCGCGTCGGGCCATAACCGCGTAAGTACGGGACCAATACCCGATAACCACGTTCAGCCAGCACCGGCGCGATGTCATCGTAGCCCCGTGGATCGTAAGGGAAGCCATGCAACAGGATCACCGGTTCGCCATCGATGGGGCCGTGGGTTTCGTACGCCACATCAAGCAGGGTTGTGCGCACATACAGCAGTGGGGCAGGGGATGTCAGGGTTGCCATACGGTTTTCTCCCCGCTGAGTTTGCGGTCCAGGAACGTTGCCGCGCTGATCAATGCCAAGTGGCTCAAGGCCTGGGGCGTGTTGCCCAGGTGCCGGGCTTGGCTGTCGAACTCTTCGGCGTACAACCCCAGCGGGTTGGCGTAACGCAGCAACTGTTCGAATTCCAGATGGGCCTTTTCAACTTGCCCGGCGCGCGCCAGGCATTCGACGTACCAGAACGAACAGGCGGCAAACGCGCCTTCGACGCCTTGCAGCCCATCGATCTGGCTATCGTCATTGCGGTAGCGGTAGACCATGCCGTCGCGCACCAGGCTTTTCTGGATCGCTTCCAGTGTCGTGAGCCAGCGCGGGTCCGTGGCGGCGACAAAGCGCACCAGCGGCATCAACAGCATCGAGCCGTCGAGGGCGGTGCTGCCGATATGCTGCACAAAATGCCCGCGTTCTTCGTTCCAGAAGTTAGTCCAGATGTCGGCGTAGATCGCCTGGCGCGTCTGGTCCCAGCGTGCGAACGGGGCCGGCAGCGAACGTTTGGAGGCCAGGCGAATGGCACGGTCCAGGGCCACCCAGCACATCAGGCGTGAGTGCAGGAAGTGGTGCTGCTCGCCGCGCATTTCCCAGATGCCCACGTCTTTGTGGTTCCAGATCTCACACACTTGGTCGACCACTTCCACCGTGTGTTTCCAGCCTTGGTGGGAGATGGCTTCGCCGTACTTGTTGACCAGATAAACCGCGTCCATCAGTTCGCCGTAGATATCCAGCTGGACCTGGTCGAACGCTTCGTTGCCCACCCGCACCGGTTGGGCGCCGCCGTGGCCGCTCAAGTGGTCGAGGGTGGTTTCCGGCAGTTCCTGGCGACCGTCGATGCCGTACAGGATGTTGATCTTGGTCGGCTGGCCGCAGCAGTCGCTGACCCGGCCCCTGAGCCAGCGCATATAGGCGTTGGCTTCCTCGACGAAACCCAGGCGCATGAACGCATAGACGGTGAACGAGGCATCGCGGATCCAGGTATAGCGGTAGTCCCAGTTGCGTTCGCCGCCGGGCGTTTCCGGCAGCCCGAACGTGGCCGCGGCGATGATGGCGCCGTGTTTGCGCGAGGTCAGGAGTTTCAGCGCCAGGGCCGAGCGGTTGACCATCTCGCGCCAGCGCCCGCGATAGTTGGACTGGCTGATCCAACCGCGCCAGAACTTCAAGGTGCGCTCCAGGTAGAGGTCGGTACAGTCGTTGGTGACGCGCGCATCCTCCTGGCCACCGAGGACAAATTCGGCGCCTTCATCCTGGGCGAGGGTAAAGGTGGCGATGGCGGTGTTGCCTTGGAGGGTCAGCGGCTGACTGCCAATCAGGCGCAGGCCGGGCTGGCCGCTGGCGGTGAACACCACGCTGGCAGCCTCGGCCTTAGCCTCGGTGGGGGCCCGGGCATAGTCGTGGCGCACGGCGCAGCTCAGGTGGATAGTCGCCTTGCCACTGACCACCCGTACCCGCCTGATCAGCAAGGGCAGTTCATCGACGTTTTCGCTGACGGTCAGCAGGTCGGTGATCTCCACCACCGCTTCATCGCTCAGCCAGCGAGTCTGCAGCACATTGGTGTCGGGCAGGTAGATCTGCTCGCGGCGGGCGTTGGGCAGGTCCGGGGTAAGCTGGAACGTGCCGGCCTCGGGCGTGTCGAGCAGTGCGCAAAACACCGAAGGGCTGTCGAATTCCGGCCAGCAGAAGAAGTCGATGCTGCCGCGGTCGTTCACCAGTGCCGCGCTGCGCATGTCGCCGATGATCCCGTGGGCATCGATGGCGCTTTGAGGTTCGTTCTTGAAATCAACCATTGCCACGGAACTCCGGGTAGAGGCTCATACCGCCATCGATGAACAAGGTGCTGCCAACCACATAATCAGAGGCATCGCTGGCCAGCCACACCACCGCATTGGCCACGTCTTCGACGTCACCGACACGACCATAAGGAATCAATTTGAGCAGCTCTTTTTCTGCAGCACCTTCAGTGGCTGCGCGGTTGATCGCCGTGCGAATCGCCCCAGGCGCAATGCCATTGATACGGATGCGCTGTTCGCTGACTTCCTGGGCGAGGGTGCGCATCAGCATCTCCACGCCGCCCTTGGACGCGGCGTAATTCACATGCCCGGCCCAGGGGATGACTTGATGCACCGAACTCATATGGATGATTTTGCCGGCGGCCCGTGACACACCTTCGCGAATACCCTGGCGATTGAAGATACGCACCGCCGCGCGCGCGCAGAGGAACTGCCCGGTGAGGTTGACACCAATCACCGTGTTCCAATCCTCAAGGGTCATATCGACCAGATTGGCATCTTTTTGCAGCCCGGAGTTGGCCACCAGAATATCCAGGTGGCCGAAGGCGTCGAGGGTTTGCGCGAACAGGCGTTCGACATCGGCCTCCTTGGACACATCGCCGCCAATCGCAAGCGCTCGGCCGCCGTTGGCATTGATCTGCGCGGCGAGAGCCTCAGCCGGTGCCGCCTGGGAGTTGTAGTTAAGCACCACCGCCGCGCCTGCTGCGGCCAGGGCTTTGGCCGCGCCCGCGCCAATGCCGGAACTGGCCCCGGTGACCAGGGCCACTTGTTGCTGCAAGGAAATCTGCATCGCCCACCCACCGTTTTATGAGAGTCCTTCTTGCTGACTGGCGGCGGCGAGCGGAAGTTCACCCCCTGGCGCTTACGCCCAACTCGGGCAAAGCGCGACTTTATCGTATGATGCTGAAAATAAAGGGCAATACAGGAAGCGATGGAATGCATGCGTGGGCCGTTACCCGATGGATGAAACTATTACTCAGCGGCGTAGTGGCCGCTTTATCACTGGCTCAGACAGCCTTGTGCGTCGCGGAAAACAGCAATGGTAAAACGCTGTATCTGCAGCGCTGTGCTGTGTGCCACGGGCCCGGTATCAAAGGCACGGGGCCATTGGCAAAAAAAAGTAATCCGCCAACCCCCGACCTGACAACTGCCACCTTCAAGAAACGACTCCATGATTATCCGGGCGTTATCGTCTCCTCGGTCATCCTTCGCCCCAATGGCAACCTGATCCCCAAGACGCTGCAAGACAACGGCGTAAAGATCGCGCCACATGCCTGGAGCGTTAAAGACTTTCGCGATTTGCATCAATACATGAGTGAGGTCATTTCAAACAAATAGTGGGTGGGCGATGAGCAGCAATTGCCCCACTTAATAGGAAGCATTACTATTCACGTCCCGCCTCCCCAGTGCTCTCGCGATGACTCCTCAGCCGCCCCGCAGAACAGGCTTTTTCGAGCACTACGAAGAGTTGATCGGCACCTGGACGCGCCGCCTGAGAAACCGTCAGCAAGCCGAAGACCTGGCGCACGACACCTTCGTGCGGGTGCTTGAGTGCGCTGCCTGCGAGGTAGCGCAGCCACGCGCCTACCTGCATCAAACCGCGCGCAATATTGCGGTGGATGCCTACCGCCGCGAAGACCGCCGCGAGGCGTTGACGCTGCAGGCGGCTGATCACAGCACGCCTCACAGTAGCGACCCGGAGCATTACATGCACGCGATCCAGTTGGCCGACGCCATCGAGCGGGCGCTGGCCGAGTTGCCGCTCAACTGTCGCAGGATTTTCATCTGGCAAAAGATCGAAGGGCTCACCCAGCAGGAAATCGCCACACGCCTGGGGCTGTCTAAAAACATGGTGGAAAAGTATATGATCCGCACCCTGCGGCATCTGCGTGATCGTCTGGATGCGAGCGCGCCATGACCGGCTTTGAAACAGGATCTTCCACGATGGATAACCGTGTCCGTGATGAGGCCGCGCAGTGGTTTGTACGCCTGCAAGACGGCCCATTGAGCGCCCAGGAACGCCAACGTTTCGATGCCTGGCGCAGGTCGCAGCCCGCGCATCAATACGAAATCGATGTGCTGCAAGGGTTATGGAGTGCGACGGATTTGCTGCCCAAGGCCCGCTTGCAGGCGCTGGGCGATGCGCCGACCGAGCGCCTTGGACGGCGTGCGCTGATGCGTTATGCCGTGGCCGCCAGTGTGGTCGCCGTTGCAGTGGGCCTGGGTGCGTACAGCGGTCTGGGGCAGCCAAAGCCCTACAATGCCGAATTCAGCACGCGGTTAGGCGAGCATCGTCAGGTGACCTTGCCTGACGGTTCCGTGATGGACCTCAACAGCCGCAGCGTGGTCGCGGTTCATTACGAAAAGGGCCGTCGGGGCGTAGAGCTCAAGCAGGGCGAGGCGATGTTCAGCGTGCAGCATGACGCCGGGCGCCCGTTTGTGGTCGCAGCCGGGGCAGGGCAGGTGACCGTCACCGGCACGCGCTTTGATGTACGTCGGGAGGCGGACCAGACCCGCGTGGCGGTCGAAGCCGGCACGGTCAAGGTGCAGGGCCGGGCATCCGATCACATCGTCACGCTCACCGCCGGGCGTGGCACCCATGTCGATCCCCAAGGCCAAGTGGCGGCGGCCTACGCGGTGAACCCTGAAGAACTGACCGCGTGGCGCAACGGTAAACTGGTGTTCAACAACGCCACCTTGGTCGACGTGGCGCGGGAAGTGTCGCGCTACCGCGAGCAACCGCTGCGGGTCAGTACGGCAGCGGTGGGCAATCTGCGCTTGACCAGTGTCTTCAACTCCAGCGATACCGATGCCTTGCTCAAGGCCTTGCCCCACATCCTGCCGGTCGCCTTGCGCACTCTGCCGGACGGTAGCCAGGAAATTATTTCGCGCTGACATTCAGGTTTTTTTCGAGTTCTTCGTCTTCTCCTGCAACTGCAACTGGTTTGCATTAACGGCCGCGCATGCTTGCGATCACAGGACTAGGTTCGACGTGAAAAAACTTGCCCCCCACAACAATAAAATTTCCCGCTGGGCGCCCTTGGCCCTGGCCGTTGCCATCAGTACCGCACAGGCTGCCGAGGGTATCCACATTCGTGCGCAATCCCTCGGCGCAGCCTTGAGCCAATTGGGCCAGCAGACCTCGCTGCAAGTGTTCTTCAGCCCCGATATGGTTGCTGGCAAGCAAGCTCCTGCGGTCGATGGCAATCTCTCGCCCGAACAAGCCCTGCGGCAATTACTGCAAGGCAGTGGCCTGGATTACCAGATTGACGCCGGCTCCGTGACCTTGCGTCCGGTGAGCCGCGGCACCCGTGAAGCGGGCTCACCGCTGGAACTGGGGGTCACCGATATCAAGGTGGTGGGCGACTGGCTTGCCGACGCCGATGCCGAAGTGGTGCAGAACCATCCCGGCGCACGCACCGTCATTCGACGCGAAGCCATGGTAGAGCAGGGCGCGATGAACATCGGTGACGTCCTGCGCCGCGTGCCTGGCGTGCAAGTGCAGGAATCCAACGGCACCGGTGGCAGTGATATTTCCCTCAACGTCGGCGTACGCGGCCTGACCTCGCGCCTGTCACCGCGCTCCACCGTGCTGATTGACGGCGTACCGGCTGCGTTCGCTCCTTACGGCCAGCCACAGCTGTCGATGGCGCCGATTTCTGCCGGTAACCTGGAAAGTATCGACGTTGTCCGCGGTGCGGGTTCGGTGCGTTATGGGCCACAGAACGTCGGCGGCGTGATCAACTTCGTGACCCGTGCGATCCCGCAAGACTTCTCCGGTGAAGTCGGCACCACCCTGCAAACGTCTGCCCACGGTGGCTGGAAGCATGTAGAGAATGCCTTTATCGGTGGCACGGCCGACAACGGTATCGGCGCCGCGCTGCTGTACTCCGGGGTCAACGGTAACGGTTACCGCAACAGCAACAACGGCAACGACATCGATGATGTGATCTTCAAAACCCACTGGGCGCCGACCGATCAAGACGATTTCTCGCTGAACTTCCACTATTACGATGCCAGCGCCGATATGCCCGGCGGCCTGACCCAGAAGCAGTTCGATGCCAACCCGTACCAATCGGTGCGTGACTGGGACAACTTCAGCGGGCGCCGCAAGGACGTGTCGTTCAAGTACATCCGCCAGATCGACGACCGCACCCAGGCCGAAGTGCTGACTTACTATTCCGACAGTTTCCGTGGCAGCAACATTGCCAACCGCGATCTCAAGACCCTCAGCTCCTACCCGCGCACCTACTACACCTTCGGCATCGAGCCGCGTGTGTCCCATGTGTTTGACCTGGGGCCCAGTACCCAGGAAGTCAGTGTGGGGTATCGCTACCTCAAAGAAGGCATGCACGAGGAGGCCACCAGCCTGAACCTGGTCAACAACGTACCGACGCCGGGCGGGCAGAGCGACGGTCACGTGTATCAGGACCGCACGGGGGGCACTGAAGCCAACGCCTTCTATATCGATAACAAAATCGATATTGGCAAATGGACCATCACCCCGGGCATTCGCTTTGAAGATATCCGTACCGAATGGCATGACCGCCCGGTCGTTGCCCTGAACGGCAAGCGTACCGAGGAAAAACGCCGCGAGGTCCACAACAACGAACCGCTGCCGGCGCTGAGCGTGATGTACCACGTGTCTGACGCCTGGAAACTGTTCGCCAACTACGAAACCTCCTTCGGCAGCCTGCAGTATTTCCAACTCGGCCAGGGCGGTACCGGCGACCAGACGGCCAACGGCCTGAACCCGGAAAAGGCCAAGACCTACGAGGTCGGTACGCGCTACAACGACAGCGTCTGGGGCGGCGAAGTGACGCTGTTCTACATCGACTTCTCGGATGAACTGCAATACGTCAGCAATGACGTGGGCTGGACCAACCTCGGCGCCACCAAGCACAGCGGCATCGAAGCATCCGCCCATTACGACCTGTCCAACCTCGACCCGCGCCTCGACGGCCTGACCGCCAACGCGGGCTTCACCTACACCAAGGCCACCTCCGAAGGTGATGTGCCGTTCAAGGGCCGTGACCTGCCACTGTATTCCCGCCAAGTGGCGACCCTGGGCCTGCGTTACGACGTCAACCACTGGACCCACAACCTGGACGTCTATGCCCAGTCCGGCCAGCGTGCGCCCGGCACCGGCACCACCTATATCACCCAAGGCTCTGCTGATGGCCAATACGGTGATATCCCCGGGTATGTCTCGGTCAACCTGCGCAGCGGCTACGACTTTGGCGCGCAACTGTCGAACCTGAAACTGGGCGTGGGCGTGAAGAATGTCTTCGACCAGCAGCATTACACACGCTCTAGCGACAACAATGCAGGGTTGTACCTGGGTGAGCCTCGCACGTTCTTCCTACAGGCAAGCGTAGGGTTTTGAGCTTTAGCCGATGAAGAAAAATCGCGATCTCAAAGGTCGCGATTTTTTTTTGGCCCGGGCCAGGGGCACCGCCCATTCATCGCGAGAAGATCGCCGCTGTCCAAGCTGTTTCCTACACCTTGATCACATATTGTTGCTGGATCAGGAACTGATTCCGACGCAAAACCACACATGGGAAAGCTGGTGGGCTTCGACATTGCGTTGGAGCGACAAGCTGAAAATCGCCCACTGTCATGGAGAAACTTATGTCGGTATCGATGTTGGATACACCCGTCTCTGCTTCAGCAACGTCTGACCTTCCACCGGCCAAGGTCGACATTAAAGTCGCTAACGAGGCTGCGGCTGCGCGTTCTTTCAATGGCCAGAATGCTGCCCATGTTAATTTCCAATCCAGGGAGAACAAGGACGGGCCGGTATTTGGTAGTCCTCAGGCGCCGACCACCGCGGCTGACGCGCATGGGCGTCACCACAGCCCGCAGGGGGCGCAGAGTTTGCTGAGCCAATTCAAGCAGTGGGTCGGTCATTGCTTCAGCGGACATCGGCCGCCCACGCATCCTGGTTGTGAACATCGGCCGCCAAGGCCGAACCCAGGTTGCAGCAACCCGCCCCCCAGACCGAATCCTATTGAGAGCAATCCTCCACCACGACCGGACCCCACCGCAGGTCGACCGTATCCGCCCGCCCCCGGCAGGCCGGATCCGCAGTACGCGTTGAAGAACCGCGAAGAGTTGGCCCAACAACTGCTCGACAACTTCAATGCCTTCAGAGACCCGAAGAAGCCTGGCTACGTCAGCGTTGACAGCATTCTTGCGATGGCGAAAAGAGGGTGGTCGCCTAATCCCGTCATGAACGAGAACATCCGCCTGGCCAATGAGCTGCTACGACGTCCGGAACTGATGGCAGCGATGGATAGGCACAGTTCCACCGGCGCCCTGGATGGTCTTATCGACCGGCAAAAACTGAATATGGTGATCAAAGGAGAGAACTACTTCAAGTACAAGACTGACAAGGAACTGGCCGGTGAGCTGCTTGATCATTTCGACGAGTTGAAGAAAAGGAGCGGGGGCTCAAGCCTGAAAATCAGCGAACTGAAAGAGTGGGCGCGCAAGCCGCTCACTGGCGATGCAGCCAAGGATCATCTGATTCAGTTATCCCAGGAAATACTCACGCGCAGTGACGTGCTCGAAAAAATGGATAACCACCTCAGTAAAGACGGCGATGGGAAGATCAGCCGTAGAGGGCTGTACTCGTTGTCCCGCTGACCGCTCTTGCGGCGCCACCTTTTTGAGGTGGCGCCAGTTTTATATGTTTCAAGGAACGAATTATTCCCGGTTGCCACATAGGTGGTACCTGCGGTAGTGATTTGGCATGCCGTTTTTTCAGCTTTCGAATGAGGGAAAACATATGACTTCAACCTCGTTTAATTCCCCCAAACCTGGCCCTCTCGAGCTTTTGCGCAACACCCAGCAAGCGAGTCTGGCAATGCCAGAGGAGTGCGCAGCGTCGCAAAGTCTTCCCTTTGAGTCGACCGAATATGAGGCCGAGGCGCGGCGCATGAAGGCGTATGCCGGCGAGCGCAAATTCCAGGCGCCCGTTTCGGATGATTTTTCCCGGGGCCTGCTGGCGGAGTTGCAGACGCCGGGGGCCGGTGGCGATTCATTGAAAGACACCGGCTTGATCAACAGCCTGGCAGGCTGGTGGCGTAGGCGAAAGCTGGATGAGGGTGGTTGACCACGGTTTTACATATTGTCATTGGTATTAGCCTTTTACTCGGAACTGTCGAGCCCATCCAACCACACATGAGGTACCTGCCTGAGGAGAGTCTATTCGTTGATTTTGCCCATCACGGCACAGACCACCCAGCGGATATGCATCTGAAAAGAGTTGGAGAAAACCCATGACAATTAAGGGTGCAGTACCTTCCGGCCGGCCGCTTCCTCCCGACAGGCTGGCCGCACAATCAACCACTCCACCACCGGTCTGCCAATCTGAAACCTGGTATGAAGCCCCATCCGCGCCCTCGGCTGGAGGCTCGCACAAACCCTTTCTCTTGCGTGGGACCTTATCCGCTCTGCGCTATCGAGACTTGCAGAACCCCCCTGTTGAGCGGGCCAGGGGTTCCCTGCCAAGTGCAACTACAAAGGATAGCCAGTTGGCAAAGGCCTTGGAAAAATCCTTCGGCGCGGTGCACCCGTTTCTGAATGACGGGCGCTTGACTTGGACGTCCTTGAAGCGGATCGCTGCTCAACCGACGGGTGAAAACGAGGTGTTGGACAACGCGATCCAGGTCGTCAGAGAAATTCTCAAACGCCCTCGGCTAAGCGACGCTATCTTCAGCCGTGATGGCGATATCACACGTGACAGCCTCAGTGCGGCTGCCCAGACCTTGCAGGGCAACAGCTCTCCAAGTGTTTTCAGCCAGGATCCGTTTCATGCCCAAAGCAATGCACAGGTGGTGCAAGCGCTGCAAAGCCAGTTTGCGCACCTGCGAGACGAGACCATGGATCGAACCTATCTCTTTGAAACGCATCAGTACGTTGAAATAGCCAAGCTTCGGTCGGTTATGCAAGACCCGTATGAGGTAGATCAACACGGCGCGCCTGTGCTGGATACGTCTACAGGCATGCCCAGGTCCCAATACAGCGAGCTCAGTGTCTACACAGCGAAGAATATTCTTGACCGTCCGGGTTTGCTGTCGTCATTACAGCGAGCCAATGGCACACGACTGTTTGGCCCGCCTCATAAGGACGGTTGGCTCAGCAACAAAAGCCTCGAACGTTGGCGGGAGCAGGACGATGCTCGCAAAGCGCGTTGAAGCTTGGACTCATACCTTGAGGATTTTTCCACTGATGGCTACTGCCGCCAGCAATACCGCGATCAGGATGAACGCAGTACTCAAGCTGCTGCCATGGGCGATAAAGCCAATCATGGCGGGGCCGGCGAGAATCCCGGCGTAGCCCAATGTGGTGATGGCAGGCACTGCGATGTGCTCTGGCATCACCGTTTGCTTACCCACGGCGGTATACAGTACCGGTACGATATTCGAACACCCTGCACCCACCAGCGCGTAGCCGAGCAGCGCCGTTTCCCACGTTGGCAATAGGGTCGCGAGGAGCAAGCCGGCACAGGCCAGCGCGCCACCGATCACGATTACGCGAGTGGGGCCCAGGCGTCGAACAATGGCATCGCCGGTCAGGCGTCCAGCAGTCATGGTCAAGGCAAATGCCGCGTACCCCAGGCCGGCGTAAGCCTCATCCAGGCCGCGCTCGGCGCTGAGGAACACAGCACTCCAATCCAGCACGGCACCTTCAGCCAGGAATACGATGAAACACAGGCAACCGATAAACAACACCACGCCATGGGGCACTGCAAATGCCGGTCCCGAGCTTTTGCTGCCATAAGGCAACAAATGCGGTGCGGCTTTCAACAGCGCCGCCACCGTGATAACGACGACCACCAGAGTCGCCTGCAATGGCGACAGGCCCAGCCCCAGCAAGCCCGCAACCCCCGCTGCGCCGACAATGCCCCCCAGGCTGAACAACCCGTGAAAGCCCGACATCATGGTTTTGCCACTGGCGCGCTCAACGATCACCGCTTGCAGGTTGACGGTGGAGTCCACGGTGCCCAGGCCCGCGCCAAACAGGAATAACCCCGCGATCAACAGCGGGATCGAACTGACAGTGGCCAGCATCGGCAGGGCCAGGCAGATCATCAGCGTCCCTGCGGTGAGCACGCGTCGGCAGCCAAAGCGAGATGCCAGCACGCCCGCAGCGGGCATCGCGATGATCGACCCCACCCCCAGGCACAACAACAGCAGGCCAAGGGTGCCTTCATTCAGATTTGCACGCGCCTTTGCGTACGGCACCAAAGGTGCCCAGGCGGCGATACCGAAACCTGCGATAAAAAAAGCGATGCGGGTCGACATCTGCTCCAGCCGCCCGGGAACCACGGGGGCAGGGGTGGGAATGGCAGTCATGAAAAATCCTTGGTTTGGCGTTCAACGAACGATGTCCGGCGCGACATCCTTGCACATCAGGCCCTCTCGAGCGAGCTGGGTTCCTTTTGTTATCAGGATTAAAAGCGCAGATTGCGAGCATTTTTTTTACAAAAAATGGAACGCTTTGGCGTGGGGTAACCACGTAGGAATGGTCGAACCTGTAGGAGGTGGTCCGGAAGGTGTGTACTCCCTGCAGGAGTGGCTGAACCCCAGGTTCTTGCAGTGGCTTACTGCCTTTGCGCCCACCTCCCACAGATCGACCGTTCTGTAATACGCTGCTGTCCCGATGGTCGATAAGTGAGCGGACGAACCGATGAAAAATCTCTGGCTGGCGTGGTCATGACTCGGTTCTACGATGCACGCGGAAATATCTATGGGGTGGTCAGCCCGGCCCATTTGCGCGGTCTGGGTATCGATGTGCCCGACAACGCCCGCTTGGCTGCAAGCACGCGCGAGATGTGGGCCGCATCGGCCATTGCGTCCGAATGTGGCTGGGGTGCATTACCACCACCGACCGGTGCAAAGGCGTATCGCTGTGATGGTTTGTTAGTCGGGCCATTTCAAGCACGGCCACCGTTTGATCTGCTGATCATCAATACCGACAGTTCTCTCGCCGAACGCAGTGGTAATGGCCTGACCATTTTTGCCCAGGCGTTAACCGACCAGGGGTTAATGGTGCACGGTAGCGAGTTGCGGGTGTATCACGATAAGCCGGATGCGGTATCGCCCGTGATCACCTATGTCGAGCCGGCGAAGCATGAACAGGTGCCAGGCTTCTGGCTGGCGTTGGGCAGGCCCGAGTTTGGCCCCTTGGCGGTGGGGGCGGTCGGTGTGAGCCCTGTGGTCGCGGCACATCATGAATTCAGCCGCGTGGCGGCATTGGCGTCGATCAATGCGCAATGGGGAAACAGCCAATTTGTCCGGATAGGCAACCCTCATTGTGTGACGCTGGTTGAGCATGTGTCGGCGTTGCCGGTTAATGACACGATGCACCAGTTGGCACTTTTCAATCGGTTGAAGGCCATCGCTTTTGCACCGCCGGCAGGGTGCGGGCAACTCTGTGTTGGCGGGGTCAACCTGCAATGGGTTGCTCGAGACGCTGGCAATCGAGTCATCGCGCGCGTATTTGAGCGAGGAGAGGGGCCTACGGCGTCTTCGGGGACCAGCGCCAGCGCAGTAGCATGCGCGGCATGGCGCGCGGGTTGGATTGAGGGTGACGACGTAACGGTGGTGATGCCGGGTGGCACGGCGCCAGTGCGATTGCAGACCGAGTCTGGAAATGTGCTGAGTGTGAGTCTTTTCGGGACGGCGCGACTAATTATGTAGATCTCGGAACAGCAGGTGCCTTGAATTAGTGTCAGTCGTTTCCTTAAAGCTTAGTTGTAAATAGACAAGCAACAGTCCGCGTTTTCTGTTTGTTATGGAAAGTATTAATATTTTGTAAAAAGACACTTCCATCCTCGTTGTACGAAACTTCTTTTTTATTCGGTGCGGGCCGAAAATCGCCTGAAATCGCTAAGCTTGAGCATGTTCAGGTGCTTTTTTTCCAATCCAGTTGGCGTTGGCGAAAGAGAGTCGTTCAATCGAAAAGTTGATGGCGGGTAACAAAGGATGGTTAACAAGTTTCTTTCGTCATGTTTCAAATTGATCCTTTCAGAAATAAATACAGATCTTCAGGTAGTAGCGTTCAAAGGCAGCGAAGCCCTCGATCAACCTTACTTCATACAGGTGCAGTTAGTCAGCGAAGATCCTTCTCTTGACCTGGAGGCATTGCTTCATAAACCCGCCTATCTGGACTTCGGGGAAGCAGGGCAGGGCCTGCATGGGCACGTCTACGCCATCGGTCGGGACGATCCCGGTGCGCGACTCACCCGTTATCACATCACGCTGGCTCCACGTCTGGCATCCCTTGCCCATCGTTGCGACCAGCGGATTTTCCAGCAGCGCAGCGTACCGCAGATCATTGCGACGGTCCTCGAACACCACGGCATCTTCTCTGACGCCTATGCCTTTGAACTCGGGCCGGTGGTGTATCCGCCACGCGCGTTTTGCGTGCAGTACAGGGAGTCCGACCTGCATTTTATCCAGCGGCTGTGTGAAGAGGAGGGCATCCACTATCACTTTCGTCACAGCGTGGACAATCATCTGCTGGTGTTCGGTGATGACCAGACAGTATTTCGACGGTTGCCGGTGCAGCGGTATTGCTCGTCGCCTGATCCGGTGCTCCAGAGCCGTGTTGTACAGCGCTTCGACCTGCGATTGGAGACGCGCAGCCGGCGCACTGTACGCCGTGACTATGACTTCGAGCACCCTTCATTTCGCCTGCAAAAAGAGGCCGGTGCCGTGCAGGCGCAAACTTTGGAAGACTATGCCTACCCTGCCGGTTTTAAGGGGCATGCGCGCGGCGCGCAGCTGGCGCGACGCGGCCTGGAGCGTCACCAGCGTGATCGCCACAGGGTGTTGGGCAAGAGCGATCAGCCGGCATTGTGCAGTGGTCACTTCCTTGAGCTATGTGATCACCCCGACCCACTCTGCAACGATTTATGGCTGCTGACTTCGGTGCGTCATGAGGGTTACCAGCCGCAGGTGTTGGAGGAGTCGATGGTTGAAGCCAGTGGATTCCAGGGCTATCGCAACCGATTCACCGCGACACCCTGGCGTGCAGTGCATCGACCGGCCCTCAAGCATCCCAGGCCAACGATCAGTGGCAGCCAGACCGCGACGGTAACCGGGCCTGCGGGCGAAGACGTGCATTGCGATGCCTATGGTCGGGTGAGGGTGCGCTTTCATTGGGATCGTGTGGACAACCGCGAGGGGGCGAGCAGTTGCTGGCTGCGCGTGGCGTCCGGTTGGGCGGGGGACGGGTTTGGTGCCATGGTGATTCCACGGGTAGGCATGGAAGTGCTGGTGAGCTTTCTGGAGGGCGACCCGGACCACCCTCTCGTTACGGGTTGCCTGCCCAATGCATCACACCTGCCAGCCTATCCCTTGCCGCAGCACAAGACACGCAGCGTGCTGCGTAGCCGCAGTTCACCGAATGGTGGAGGGGCTAACGAGCTGCACGTTGAAGATCGACGCGGCGAAGAGCTCATCTACCTGCACGCCCAGCGTGACTTGGAACAACGGGTGGGTCATGACAGTCGCCTGGAGGTAGAGGGCGATAGCCTGACTCGCGTTGGCCAGAATCTGGTGATCGAAGCTGGGCAGCGGGTTCACCTCAAGGCCGGTGCCAGCCTGGTCATTGAGGCCGGTGCGCAACTGAGCTTGATGGCTGGCGGGGAACACTTGGTGATGCAAGCGGGCAGTATCTCAAGCAGCAGGCCCCTTACCCAGGCCGGTTCGTCGGTCGCAAACAGTTCGGCGAGCCTGGCTTTGTTCGCTGGCGCGCAGTTGTCGGCAGTGCAAAGCGTCGTCATGGACTTGGCCAGGCAACTTGACGCGGACTTTTGCCCCCTGTGCGAGCGCTGTCGCGAAGGCCTGTGCGATATCACGCAGAGGGCGGCTTGATGGACAGCTTGCCCCGTCGTTGGATGGCCCAACAGCTGCAGAACGGGCACCGATTGTGCCTGATAGTGGAAGGTGGCCACGAGGCTCGCCAGCCTCTATTGGCAGGTTGCGCCCCGTCGCACTATTGCAATCTCTATAGCGATACCGCCGCGGCGGAGCTGGCGAGTTCTGGCCCGATCATCCTCTTGCTTGAGCAGATCAATGAACCCGCCCTGGCTGATCTGTTGCAACACCCCGAGTCAAACTGGGGGTGGCTCGCGAGCTTGTCGGCTACCGACTTGACGGATGTGGCGCGCCATTGGCGCGAAAGGCTCCTGACAGGGCCGGAGGGCCAGCAGGCGCTTTACCGCATTCACGACAACCGCACCTTGGCCCGCGCCCTGGCCTATCTGGCCAAAGAGCATTGGCCGGTCTACCTCGGGCCGCTGATCAGTGTGTGCTATTGGCACGAAGGCCATTGGTGCCATCACGAAAACCCTGCACCGGGCGATTACCCAGCGCCTCGGCTCCCGCCTTGGCTCGATACACCCAATCCCCAGGCCGAAGCCATCCTGAACGCCAATATCCTGCGTTACCTGTTGGCGGAACACAGTGAAGACCTGGCGGCATTGGTCGAATTCCAAGACCCAAGGATTTGGCTGGCCCAGGTACTGGCGCAGGCGCGCGCCTGGCAATGGCGGGAGCCGGAGAAGCTCGAATTTCTGGTGGTGCGTCGTTTGGCAGAGGCGACCCGAAGCAGTGTTATCCATTGGCAGCCGAGGGCCGGCGAGGCGCCAGGGGAGCATTTTGAACGAGTGGTGGAGCAGTGGCACAGGGAGGTAGGGAAAGGTGAATAGGTGGATAGGGTGGGTGTTGCTGGTTGTTGCGGCTGCGTGGCTTTCGGGGTGTACGGGGAGGACGGTGGAGCGTTTTACATTGGAGGTGGATTTGCCGGCGCAATTTGAACTTAAAACGGCTGCGAACTACCGGCCCGCAACGGGTGAGACCTGCACCTTGCCTCGGCGGCGAGGCAAAAGACCTGAGCGAAAAGTCTTTTTTACAGACTACAAGCCTGTGGCGAGCAGTGTGAGTTATGAGTTGCCACTGACTGAAACGGTAGACGGTTGTCCATTGGTCCTGCGCAGTGTGGAATTTGACTTCTATGCGAAGTGGGGGACACGGAGTACGGATGTGGGCGGGAATTTCGGGAGTATTTCCATTCGAGACCGTTTGGAGGCCGAGCTACCTGGGATGCCCGACTCGGGTGTGCAGGAAATACTTGGGCAATGTAAGTGGCACTTTCGGACCGTAGGGCCTTTGCATGCGATTAGAAAACTCCTGATCTGCAATTCATTGGATTCGATGGGTAACTTGCAAGAGTCGCGGGTAGGGGGCGTGGCGCAACGGCCGCAATTACCGGGGAAAAAGCTGAGGCTGGTGCTATCTGTCAGTGAGGATGAGTTACCTGCCTTTGATGATAGATGGGTAGCTGTGCCGGGTGGATGGCGGCGATGCAGAGGCAAGAGTTTCGAAGACCTTTTTGCATATTGCGCAGGTAACACCACGGACTTTAAACCCATAAAAATGCCGGACGGGCGCATATGCGACGTCTATCCAACATGCAAGTAACAAGGACGAATTCATGAAGCTGGATGCATGGAAGCAAGCTTTTTTCAGTGAACGAATGCCTGCTTGCGCATTGAAAGGGCACTGGGTAAGTTTTCGTTTGGTCGATATGGCAGGCAATGGAAAAGCCTATGGCGGACTGCCATTTTCGGTCCATGACAGTTCAGGGAGACAGTACGTCGGTAAATTGAATGGCGAGGGTTTTGCCAGGCTGCAAGATTTCTACTGCGGCCCTGTTGTTCTCATGTTGGATGATTTGTATAGCGGGACTGAGGAGCCGTACTACCAGCTAAGAACGCGCCGAACGTACAAACTGCCTATCACCGAACTTCAAATTCGCGCTGAGCGAACTTTTTTTGGTAGTGCTGGCGGCAGACGCGTTGAGGGGGGGCCTGCCTACCAAGAAGCGGATGGGTTTTATCAGGTTGAAGTAAGCGATTTGGTACGCCATAGCGCTCATTTGCCCCGACCTGCTTCGTCAGCTTTGCGTCCCAAGCGCCATGCACTGAAAATGTTGGCCGATCTGGGCTTCGGCCCGCCTCAGCCTTCATTGGTGGGTATCGTACTGTTCCCCAACAAGCACACCGTTCTGGAAGTGCGACCACTACGGGCCTTACGCCCCATCTTATCCACCGAAGACGGCTTCTGCGCCCTTAACCTATACCAACTGGCATTGTTTGCTGCGTTGAGTTACTGCGATTTTGGACAGGCCCCCGCCGAAAAACCATTAGACGAAGTCCGGTTTCCGTTGGATCCGAGCGTTGGAAATTTATTCGCTGAACAGCTTTCGGTGTATCACGAAGCCTGGCGAATTGATCCGAAGCAATCACACCGTTTTTACCCGATCTACGAAGATATCCCTTACTCCCAACGCTTCGAAATCCTGCCGTTCGATCCCGTGTTGTATCCCCAAAATCGCCCGGAACGAAACGAAGAGCAGGAGCATCCCGCACGTTTGCACTTTTTCGATGATGAAAAATTCGGTACTGACACCCAGGCCTTCATCACCCACCACGATGAAGTCATCCTGATCTCTGTGCGAGGAACGGTCAGCCGTGCCGACGCATTACGTGACGCCGACGCCCATCAGGTGGCCTTCGAAGGCGGTGTTGGAAAAGCCCACGATGGTTTTTACCAGGCCTATCGGGCGCTGCGTAATTTCGTATTGCAATATCTTGATCAGTTTCACACCGGCCAGCGCATCGTAATGTGCGGCCACAGCCTCGGCGGCGCCATAGCACTGCTGTTGGCAGAAGGACTGCGCCGAACCCCAGACGCCCATTACAACATCCTGCTCTACACCTACGGCGCTCCCCGCGCCGCCGACTCTGAATTTACCGCCGGTGCCTCTTCCCTGGTCCACCACCGCATCGTCAACCACAACGACCCCGTCCCCAGCGTCCCGGCGCCCTGGATGAATACCACCGCCAAGCTCTGGATTCCCGGGGCCATCACACTATTCAGCAACCCCGTACCCGGTGGCCTGTTGTTCGCCGCAGGGCTGGTGCGCGTGGGCGGCAACCCCTATCGGCATCATGGCGAGCAATATCATTTCATGCCGATCACGCTCCCGGATGGCAGCCATTCTTCGGTGTTATGGAAACCTGGCTGTGAATCCCTCCAAGAAGCGGGTTGCAACCGCGCATTGCAACTGCAGGGCGACATGCCCGACCGCGATAATGTGCTGAGGCAGCTGTTTCAAGCCGACCAGCACTTCATGACCACCAGCTACATCCCCGCGGCGTGGGCGACATTGCGCCGCTGGCAACAAACCCTGGAGAGTGAGGGCTCGTTGGTGACCCAGAGGGAATTCGAGCTGCTCGACCGGGCCTTTGAAGACATGCGCGAGCAACTACGGGCCAAGCGGCGTGAACTTGCTCTGCGGCGCCCTGCCAATGATCGTAGCCATGAACCTACTGATGCCTTGAACGCAGAGATCGACCGTTTGCACACCAGCCGCGAGCGCTTGGCAAGCCTGCGCTGGCGTCGCCTGCAAGCCCGCGATGTCTACGGCAGCCATGCCTCTTCTGCACGTCTGCAAGCGAGCCTCAAGCGTTGGTTCCGCCATCGCGAGAATCGTGAGCCGGCCCAATTCACCAGCGTCCCGCCGCCTTCCCACGATGAACAGGCACGGGTGCAAACGTTGGACATCGACTCAGTCGTCTAACCCACGCGATTACATAAACTCTACCTGTGCCGGTTGCCGTTTCATCAGTACCTTGCCGTTGCGAATCGAGTACAACGGCAGGCCCTGGCTACGTATGACTTCGTAGTCGCTGTCGGCCGACAGGATCAGCAGGTTGGCCGGGCGACCTGCTTGCAACCCATAACGATCGTCCAGGGCCATGGCTTTGGCACTGTTGTCCGTGACCAGGTCCAGGGCGTTTTGCAAATTGCGGTAACCGAGCATATGGCAGATGTGCAGACCGGCCTCCAGTACTCGCAGAATGTTGCCGTTACCCAGCGGGTACCAGGGATCGACGATGGAATCCTGGCCGAAACACACGTTCATGCCGGCCTCAAGCAGTTCGTTCACACGGGTGACACCACGGCGTTTCGGGAAGTTGTCGAAGCGGCCCTGCAGGTGGATGCTTTCGGTGGGGCACGAGACAAAGCTGATGCCAGAGTGCCCTAGCAGGCGAAACAGCTTGGCGCAGTAAGCATTGTCGTAGGAACCCATGGCGGTGGTATGGCTGGCGGTCACGCGGGCACCCATGTCGCGGCTGCGGGCTTCTTCCGCGAGGACTTCGAGAAAGCGTGAGTGGGGGTCATCGGTTTCGTCACAGTGCACGTCCACCAGGCAGCCAGTACGCTCGGCCAGATCCATGAGGAACTTCACCGAACTCACGCCTTGGTCGCGGGTGTATTCGAAGTGGGGGATGCCACCGATCACATCGGCACCCAGGCGAATGGCTTCTTCCATCAACTCGCGACCATTGCGGAAGGACTCGATGCCTTCCTGGGGGAAGGCGACGATTTGCAGGTCGATCAGGTGGGTACTCTCTTCACGTACCTCCAGCAGGGCCTTGAGTGCGGTGAGGTCCGGGTCGGTGACGTCGACATGGGTGCGCACATGCTGGATGCCATGGGCGGCGAGCGCCTGAATGGTTTTTTTGGCCCGGGCCTTGGTGTCTTCCAGAGTAATGGTGGCCTTGCGTTCGCCCCAGCACTCGATGCCTTCAAACAGCGTACCGCTCATGTTCCAGCGCGGCTCGCCGGCGGTGAGGGTGGCGTCGAGGTGGATGTGGGGCTCGACAAAGGGCGGTATGACCAGGTTGCCGGCGGCGTCCAAGTCGCCGGCCATCAGTGTGGGCGCTCCGGTTTGCGCAGTGATGCTGGCGATCCGGCCATTTTCCAGGTGCAGATCATGCAGGCCTTCACGGTTGCGCAGGCGGGCATTGATGATGTGCATGGGCAAGTTCCTCTTGGCTAAAAAATCAGGCAGACAGCCGCCAGATCCTCAGGACGATACCGATGTCCAGGCGGTCATGGCGCGTAGTATGGCGCTGAGCAGCACATAGGTCAGCGATGCGGCAAAAATTCCCACCAACGGCGCGACCCACGGCGAGTTGAACGCGACCACGGTACCCACCCCATACGCGATCAGACCTGGCCAATTGAATGCCGGTAAGTGAGCCTCTGCCAAGCGCGGATATTGGCCGCGATAGCGATAGAAGAAGTCCGCCATGATCACGCCCCCTATCGGCGGGATGACCGTGCCCAGCAGGATCAGGTACGGCACCAACAGGTCGTACATGCCGAACAAGGCGAGCAGGGTGCCGATCACCGCGCCGGCCAGGGTCACGCTCTTGCGACGCTGGGTACGCAGCAGGTTGCAACCGGCGACGGCGAAGTTGTAGATGGTGTTGTCCTGGGTGCTCCAGATATTGAGCAGCAACATCGCCATCGCCGCCGTGGCGAAACCTTGCAGCAGCAAGACTTCCACTACATCCGGTTGCTGATAGACGATGGCGCCATAGGCCCCGATCAGCACCATCAAACCATTGCCGACAAAAAAACCGATCAGACTGGCCCACACCGCAACCTTGGCCGAGCGCGAAAACCTCGTCCAGTTGGTGGCCTGGGTTGCCCCGCTGACAAAGGTCCCGAACACCAGGGTGATGGCGGTGGACAAGTCCAGCTCAGCGCTGGGCACCACCGCCAGCAGCCCCTCCAGCCCGCCGACCTTTACAGTGGCGACCCACATCGACAGCAGCAACAGGAGCCCCATGGCCGGCACCGCGATGTAGGACAGGATTTCCAAGCCGCGATACCCCACGTAGGCGGTGGCGCAGAACAGTAAGCCAAATACCACCATCAGCCCCAGCACACTGCCCTGGCTCAATTGGAAATACTTGCCCAATACCACCGCAGCCGTGGCCGTGCCCCAGGCATACCAGCCGATCTGGGTAAAACCGAGGATCAAGTCACTGAGCTTGCTGCCCACTTCGCCAAAGCAGAAACGCCCCATCAACACCGAGTTCAAGCCGCTCTTGAACGCGATGTAACCCAAGCCTGCGGCGTAGATACCCAACAACAGGTTACCCAGGGCCACGACGCCGAGCATGTCGATGAAGCTGAACGCCACCCCCAGCTTGCCGCCGGCGAACATGGTCGCGGTAAAAAAGGTGAACCCCAGCAACACCATGGCCGTAGAGGCCAGACCCTTGCGCGCGTGCAAGGGGACTTCGCTGAGAGGGTAGTCGTTGCCGGGGTCTTGTTGCGTCATGGGGGCTGCTCCCTGAGTGGTGACCCAGGTCGTGTGCATCCTGCGTGCCAATGCAGGTGCAGGCAGGTATGCGCTGACGGAGTAAGCCCTTTATAAGGCCGCCTCCTCCCAATCAGCGCAAAAGCAGTGCAGCGGTGAGCCAAACTGGCTCAGTCGATCGGCGTCTGTGCGGGTTTTCCTAATGGATCAGCCCGCCGCTTCGAAAAAAAACACCTACAGTTGGCAATGCCAGCCAATTAAGAGCTAGAGCGAACAAACAGTGACCTGTGGCGAGGGAGCAAGCTCCCTCGCCACAGTGACATTCCCCGCAGGTGGTCTTTTCAACACTCGATCACTTACTCGCCGCGATAAATGCACCCACTGGTGCAGGTCTCGTGGATACGGATCGCACTGAGTTCCGGCAACAAGGGTTTCAGTTCATTCCAGATCCACTTGGCCAGCACTTCGCTGGTGGGGTTTTCAAGGCCGGGAATGTCGTTGAGGTAGTTGTGGTCGAGGCGTTCATAGAGCGGCTTGAAAATCGCCTTGATCTCCGAGAAGTCGCGAATCCAGCCGGTATGGGGATCCAGGTCGCCGCTCAGGTGGATGGCCACCTTGAACGAATGCCCATGCAGGCGCCCGCATTTGTGGCCTTCCGGTACGTGGGGCAGGCGGTGGGCGGATTCGAATGTAAATTCCTTGAAGATTTCCACAGTGTTTTCAGCTCGGTCAGGTGTCTGGCAGGCGGCGAGTTTAACAGCTTGATCAACCTCTGCGCATACCGCCCCTCGGCCGCAGGCGCCCATGCGGTCAAAGGGCTAGCAAACGGTCGCCGAGCTTGCCGTTATCCGCCAATGCCAAAAACTCATCCCCCAGCCGTTGGCTCTCGCTCATGGCAGCTTGCCAATATTTGTTACGGCCAGGGTCATCGCCCATAAAGCGCTTGAAGTCGCTGCGGTCTGGCAGCTTGCCGTGGGGCAGGCGGGCCAGGTAGTCCCTGGACGGCGCCAGCAGTAACACATCCTGCAAGCCTTGCTGGTTGCTGCGTCGCCATGGCAGGCCCTTGTCGAACCAGCCGGGGATGACCCGGTCGGTAAAGTGCGGGTACAGCACGATGTCATCGCCGTGGTAGGGCAGGTCGAGGTGGTAGTCCAGCAGGCCGCCGTCGCGGTAGGTGCCGGCCCCGGCCCCAGGCAGGTCGCGTACGCCTTGCATGACCATGGGGATCGACCCGGACGCGAGCAACGCCTGGCGCAGGTTGCCCACGTCCAGGGTGAGAAAGCGCGAGGGGAAATCCTTCAGGGGGTGTACAGGGGGCGCCTGGCGCGGGTCGTGGATGATCAGCCGCTCGAAATGCCGCGACAGCCGTGCGCGGCCCCGCAGGTTATCGGCAATCACCGATGACAGGCCCAGCCCCAGCCGCCCACGGTGGTCATCGGCGAGCAAACCGTGGCTCTTGACCACCATGATGTTCAGCCGATAGTCGGGGTTGTCCAGCACCCGCGCATCGCGCCCGGCCAGCAGGTCGTCGAGCATGCGTTGGCAGCTCTGGCTGACTTGCGCCATGGTCACGCCTTTGGCAAAGCGCTGCTCGTTGTACAGCCGGCCCAGGTCGAGCAAACCTTGCACCGGGTCGGGCAGGCAGGCGCTGGCAAACCGCCAGGAGCCAATGGACGCGCCGATCAGCGCACGCTCGCGCGGCGCACGGGGCAACCAATCACCGAACAGCGCCAGGTCGAGCCCTTGGATACCCAGGGCCTTGGGGCCGCCAGCCGCCCCGGGGAGGATACCGACGTCGGCAGGCGCAAGGCCCTGCTCGCGGATGCGGGTGATGGCGCGTTTACCGGCCTTGAGGGTCAAGGCCGGGAACTTGATATGGATGGCTGTCATACCGGTCTCTGTTGAGGCGAGCGGGGCAGTATAGGAAATCTCGCAGGCAGTGGGAAAAATGGCTTGACTGGAATTGCCATGGTGGCAATTCAGTTTCAGTTAAGTTGCAGGGCGTACGGTGGCCGATGTAGGAAAACATCATGTAACGGAGACTTATCATGAAGCGCCTCACTGCCCTGGGCGCCGCCGCTATCATCCTCGTTACGGCGACCCCGGCCGCCGCCGTGGACCCCGACAAGCCACTGATCGTGCCGGCCACTGTTACAATTGTCGCTTTCGATCAGTTGGAAGCCACGGCCCTGGCCCTTCACCCTGGTTCGACGCTGCTGGACACCGATCTGGATGAGGAATACGGCAAGTACGTCTATGAAGTCGAGCTACGAGATACCGACGGCATTGAATGGGATGTTGAATTGAACGCGCTCACCGGGCAGGTTCTCAAGAATCATCAGGATACGTAATGAAGGTAAATTTACGCGTCGGCAGTCGCGTGGCGCTGGTGCTCATGGTGTTTTGTTCCAGCCTCGCGGCCCGCGACCTCAACCAGGACGAAGCCCTGGCCCTGCGCCAACAAGGCGTCATCCTGCCATTGGAACAGCTGTTGCAGCAGGCCATGGCGCGATACCCCGGCTCACGGCTGCTGGAAGCCGAACTGGAAAAGAAACACGGGCAATACGCCTATGAAGTGGAACTGGTGACCACCGAGGGCGTGGTGCGCGAGATCAAGCTGGATGCCACCAATGGCGACCTGATCAAAGATGAGGAAGACTGATGCGCCTGCTCCTGGTGGAAGACAACGTGCCCCTGGCCGACGAACTGATGGCCGGCCTGCAGCGCCAGGGCTACGCGGTCGACTGGCTGGCCGATGGCCGCGACGCCGTGTATCAGGGACGCAGCGAGCCGTATGACTTGATCATCCTCGACCTTGGCTTGCCCGGTTTACCCGGGCTTGAAGTGCTGGCGCAATGGCGCGCCGCCTCGTTGGCCATACCAGTGCTGATCCTCACGGCCCGCGATTCCTGGGCCGAGCGTATCGAAGGGCTCAAGGCCGGCGCCGATGATTACCTGAGCAAACCCTTTCACCCTGAAGAGCTGTACCTGCGCATCCAGTCGCTGCTGCGCCGCTCCCACGGCCAGACGAACCAGCCCACCCTGCAAGCTGCCGGTCTGCATTTGGATGAAGGGCGCCAGTGCGTGCTACGTGACGGCGCCGAGATCCAGCTGACGGCTGCCGAGTTTCGTTTGTTGCGCTATTTCATGCTGCATCCCGAACAGATCCTGTCCAAAAGCCACCTGGCCGAACACTTGTATGACGGTGAGACCGAGCGCGACTCAAATGTACTTGAGGTACACGTCAACCACCTGCGACGCAAATTGGGCCGCAGTGTGATCGAGACCCGGCGCGGCCAGGGCTACCGTTTCGGCGCCACCCCGGCATGAGGTCGATCCAGCGGCGCTTGAGCCTGGGGTTGATCAGCGTGATGGTGATTGTCGGCGTGGTGCTGGCGCAAACCAGCCTGTGGTTGTTCGAGGCGGGTTTGCAACGCTACCTTGAAGCGGGCTTGCGCAACGACAGCGAAAACCTGCTGGTGGCGCTGGTGCGTGGGCCCAACGGCGTGCAGTTGGATGAGCAACGCCTGTCGCCAGCGTACCAGCGGCCGTTTTCCGGGCATTACTTTCGTATCGACTTTGCCGATGTGCATTGGCGCTCCCGTTCATTGTGGGACCAGGAACTGCCCCGGCTCCCGGTGGCGGGGCTCAAGGGCAACCTGCAACTGGGGCCCGAAGGCCAGCAACTGTTGGTGCTGCGCTCGGACTACAAGCGCTTCGGCCAATCGATTTCCATCAGCGTGGCCCAGGACTACACGCCTGTGCGCGAAAGCTTTCGCCTGATGCGCCAGGTCGGCCTGGTGATGGGGCTGGCGGCGCTGCTGTTGGTGCTGATCCTGCAACGGGTCACCGTGCGCCGTGCCCTGCGCCCCCTGGAGACCGCACGCAACCAGATCGCCCAACTGCAACAAGGCCAGCGTTCGCAACTCGACACCCAAGTGCCGCTTGAGCTGGAGCCACTGGTGGCGCAGATTAACCACCTGTTGGCGCACACCGAAGACAGCCTCAAGCGCTCTCGCAACGCCCTCGGCAACCTGGGGCATGCGCTGAAAACCCCGCTGGCGGTGTTGTTGAGCGCGGCCTCCAGTGACGCGCTCAAGGATCATCCGCAACTGAGCCAGTTGCTGCGCGAGCAATTGGAGCAGGTGCAGCAGCGCCTCAACCGTGAACTCAACCGTGCGCGCCTGGCGGGCGATGCCTTGCCGGGCGCGTTGTTTGACTGTGAACAAGAGCTGCCCGGTTTACTGGCCACCCTGCGCATGATCCACGGCGAACACCTGGACCTCAGCTATCAGGTGGCGCCGGGCCTGCAACTGCCCTGGGACCGGGAAGACCTGCTGGAACTGCTGGGCAATCTGTTGGACAACGCCTGTAAATGGGCGGACGCCGAGGTACGCCTGAGCGTCAGCGAGACGCCCCAGGGCTATCGGCTGGCGGTGGAAGACGACGGCCCCGGCATTCCCGAGGCCCAGCGCGACCAAGTGTTCAGCCGTGGCGCACGCCTTGATGAGCAAAGGGTTGGCCATGGCCTGGGTTTGGGGATCGTGCGGGACATCGTTGAGGTGTGGGGCGGGGTGTTGCAACTGCAAGAGAGCGAGCTGGGTGGGCTCAAGGTATTGATCCAGTTGCCACGCCGCTGACACTGGCGCACCGCTGCTCAAAATGTGGGAGCTGGCTTGCCTGCGATAGCATCGACTCGGTTTACCTGAAATACCGAGGTGTCTGTATCGCGGGCAAGCCCGACCCCCACAGAAAAGCCTAGCTACATTCAGACCCGAAACTGATCCATCAACCCCTGCTGCTGGTTCGCCAGGCTGTTCAACGCCTGGCTGACCCGCGCCGATTCATTGGCCTGCTCCGACAACGATTCGGTCACATCGCGAATGGTCGCCACGTTGCTGTTGATCTCTTCGGCCACGGCGCTTTGCTCTTCCGCGGCGCTGGCGATTTGCAGGTTCATGTCGCTGATCACCGTGACCGCATCGCCAATCTGGCGCAAGGCGGTGACGGCCTGGCCGACCTGTTCGACGCTGCCCTGGGCCTGGCGATAGCTGTTGCCCATGGAACCGACCACGTCGCTGGTACCGGTTTGCAATTGTTCGATCACCAGGCGGGTTTCTTCCACCGATTCCTGGGTGCGCCGTGCCAGGTTGCGCACTTCGTCGGCGACCACGGCAAAACCGCGGCCGGCTTCACCGGCGCGAGCGGCTTCGATGGCGGCGTTGAGCGCCAACAGGTTGGTCTGCTCGGCGATGCCGCGAATCACTTCGAGCACCGAGCCGATCTGTTCGCTGTTGGCGGCCAAGCCTTCAACTTGGGTCATAGCGGTGCTCATGTCGGCGGCGAGCTCGCCAATGTTGGCGGTGGTGCGGTCGATAACCGTCAAGCCTTGGCGAGTCGCCTGGTCGGCATCTCGGGCGGCTTGGGCCGCCTGGGCGGCGCTGCGAGCCACATCCTGAGCGGTGGCGCTCATTTCGTGGGATGCGGTGGCCACCTGATCCACCTGACGGTACTGCTGCTCCATGCCGGCGCTGGTTTGCGTGGCAATAGCGGCGGACTGGTCGGCGGTGCCGCGAGCGTCCTGCACCGAGCGTTTGACCTCGGCAATGATCGGCTGCAGCTTGTCGAGGAAACGGTTGAACCAGCCGGCCAATTGGCCCAGTTCGTCCTTTTTGGCATAGGCCAGGCGCCGGGTCAGGTCGCCTTCGCCGCTGGCGATATCCTCAAGCATGTGCGCCACGCCGAGGATTGGCCGGGTCACGCTGCGTGCCATCAGCCACACCAGGATCAAGCCGACCACGGCGGCCAGCAGGCCCAGGCCCAGTTCCAGCAGGGTGCCTTTGGCGTTGTCGGCGTCCAGCTGGTTTTTCAGCGCTTCGGCGGGGGCGACCAGGACTTTTTCCGGTACATCCAGCAATACGCCCCACGCCTTACCGCCGGGAATCGGCGCAAAAGGCGCCAGTACCTTGAGTTGGTGGTCGGTGCGCAGGCTGCGGGTCTGGGTACTGCTGGCCAAGGCACTGGTCAGCTGTGCGCCGCTGGCCGGGTCGACCTGCTCCAGGCGTTGGCTGAGTTTGCTGGCATCCGGGCTGTAGCCAGCCAATAAGCCAGTGGCGCTGAGGATGCTGACCTGGGTCTGGCCGTCGTACAGTTTCTGGCTGGCCTGTTGGCTGACCGCCTGCAGGCTGTTGAGGTTGATATCCACCGACAGCGAGGCGATGACTTTGCCATTGACCATCAGCGGGAACACGATGCTGGTCATCAGCACGTTCTGGCCGTCGATCACATAGAAGTAGGGCTCGATCACGCAGGGCTTGAGAGTCGTGCGCGGGCAGGTGAACCAGGCGTTGGCCTTTTCGCCGCTGGGGCCGATGGAGGTGTCGGCCATGTCGCTCTCGGGCAGCGCCATCGAGGTGATTTTCCCCGGTGTCGGTTGCGACCAGTACAGCGCGAAACGGCCTTTGTCATTGCTGCCCAGTTCCGCCTGATTGGCGAACAGTTCGTCCTTGCCGTCCAGCGCATTGGCTTCGAACACCAGGGACAGGCCGAGCAGGTCGGGGTTGGCCTGCAGGGCGGCCTTGACCTGGCGCGTCAGGTCTTCACGGGTGTCGAAGGCATCGAGAAAGCGCTTCTCGGCCTGCTCGCGCAAAAACAACACCTGGCGGGAAAAGCCATGGCCGTACTGGTAAGCATCCATGAACTGCTGGCGAATGCCCAGCGCTTGCACTTCGCCTTGGGCCTCGATGCGCGACTGGGCAGCTTCGTCGAGCATCTGCATGCTGGACGCCTTGACCTGCTGCGAGCTCTGCGCCATGCGATACAGCGACAGACCCACCAGCAGGGTCACGATCCCCAGCAGGCAGAGGCCCGCCAGCAGGGTGATTTTCCATTGAATGGAGAGCTGCCTGAGCGACATCGGGACATCCTTACCTGAAAGCACATAGAGACAGCGTATCGGCCAGTGCCGGTATTTCTTTATCTGTGCAGAGGGCTTTGTCTCACCACAGTTTTTGACATGACAGCCCAGCTCCTGCAAAGTGCGCGCCCTCTAATAAGACCTCTTTCAAGCCTGCACGCCGGCAGCTGTTCCCTTGGGCCGCGCGCGGGCATGCCTGTCTTTTTTGTTTCTGCTTGAGGTAACCATGATTAACGCAGTCATCGCCGCGGTCGGCACCATGCTGGTACTCAGCCTGTCCCGCGTGCATGTGGTCATCGCCATTATCGTCGGCGCCCTGGTGGGTGGCTTGACCGGTGGTCTAGGCATCGAGGCCACGCTCAAGGCCTTCAACGGCGGGCTGGGCGGCGGCGCAACCGTGGCCTTGTCCTACGCATTGCTCGGTGCTTTCGCCGTGGCGATTGCCAAGTCCGGCCTGGCCCATGCGCTGGCGGACAAAGCCTTGCTGCTGGTGGACCGCCAGGACGCCAGCGGTGGCAACCACGTCAAATGGCTGCTGATCGGCCTGTTGTGGGTGGTGGCGATTGCCTCGCAGAACATCTTGCCGATCCACATTGCGTTTATTCCGCTGCTGGTACCGCCGCTGCTGTATGTACTGACCAAGCTGCAACTGGACCGTCGCCTGATCGCCTGCGTGATGACCTTCGGCCTGATCACCCCGTACATGTTTCTGCCGGTGGGCTTTGGCAATATCTTCCTCAATCAGATCCTGCTGGCCAACGTCGCCAAGAGCGGGGTGGATATCAGCGGGGTCAACGTCACCCACGCCATGGGCCTGCCGGCGCTGGGCATGGTGGTCGGCCTGCTGGTGGCGGTGCTGATCAGCTACCGCAAAAAGCGTGTGTACGACCTGAAGAAAATCGAACGTGTCGAGCAAGTGGCGGTGCAGTACAACCCGCTGACCCTGCTGGTGGCCGGCCTGGCAATTGCCTCGGCGTTCATCATCCAGTTGTGGCTGGACTCGATGATCATCGGCGCCCTGGCCGGGTTCCTGATCTTCTCGGTGTCGGGCATCGTGCGCTGGCGCGACACCGATGACCTGTTCACCGAAGGCATGAAGATGATGGCGATGATCGGCTTCATCATGATCGCGTCCTCAGGCTTTGCCGAAGTGCTCAAGGCCACCGGTGACGTGAACTCGCTGGTGCAAGCCTCGGCAGCGTTCATCGGCCATAGCCGGGGCGTCGGCGCGTTGTTGATGCTGCTGGTGGGGTTGTTGGTGACCATGGGCATCGGCTCGTCGTTTTCCACGGTGCCGATCCTCGCGGCGATTTTCGTGCCGCTGTGTGTGCAGTTGGGCTTCAGCCCGGTGGCCATCGTGTGCATCGTTGGTACCGCCGGTGCCTTGGGCGACGCCGGTTCGCCTGCCTCGGACTCCACCCTAGGCCCCACCTCCGGCCTGAACATCGACGGCCAGCACCACCATATCTGGGACACCGTGGTGCCGACCTTCCTGCACTACAACCTGCCGCTACTGGCGTTCGGCTGGCTGGCCGCGATGACGCTCTGATCCAGGCGAGAACCTCTGTGGCGAGGGAGCTTGCTCCCGCTGGGCTGCGAAGCAGCCCCAAAAAAGCGTGCGGGCGCTGCGCACCCCAGCGGCAGCAAGCTGCCTCGCCACACAAGCTCGCTCCTACAGTAATCGCTCACATGGCCGTTAACCTCTCAAGTCGCCACTAACAAGAGAGAAAAGCCATGCGTCTGAGTTTGAAGGCCAAAGTCCTGGCCCTTGCTGTCGTGCCGGTGTTGTTGTTTGCCGTGGTCATCAGCCTGACCACCGTGTGGATTCTGCAGGGCCAGGCCCGCAACGAGGTGGATGAAACCCGTCAGCGCCTGCTCAACGACGCCAAGGCCACCCTGCAAAGTTATGTCGAGGTGGCCATGACCACCATCAAGCCGCTCTACGACGCGGCAGCCCCCGGCGACAGCGCGGCGCGGGCGCAGGTGGTCAAGTTGTTATCCAATACCAGCTACGGCAAAGACGGCTATTTCTTCGGCTACGACTCCGAAACCATCCGCCTGTTCAAGGGCAACAGCCCGGACGGCGTGGGCAAAAGCTTCAAGGACAACCGCGACCCCAACGGCGTCTACGTCAACCGCGACCTGGTGAAGGTCGGCAAGGACGGCACCCACTACCTGCAATACAGCTCGACCCAGCCCGGCCAGACCGAGCTGGTGCCCAAGCTCGGCTATACCGAGTATCTGCCCAAGTGGGACATGGTGATCGGCACCTCGGTGAACCTTGATGGCATCGACGCCCAAGTGGCGGTGGTGCAGGCAAAAGTCGAGAAGCGCATGCAAGGCGTACTGTTGAGCATCCTCGGCGTGGCCGTGGTGGTGTTGCTGGTGATCGCCGCCGTGGGCATGCTGCTGGCCAATACCATCCTGCGCCCGCTGCACCTGATGAAAGCCAACCTCGATGACATCGCCGCGGGTGAAGGTGACCTGACCCGCCGCCTGGCCATCACCAGCCAGGATGAACTCGGCGACCTGGCCGGTGCATTCAACCGCTTTGTCGATAAAATCCACGGCCTGGTGCGCCAGATCACCGACATGACCGCCCAACTCACCGGGCTGGTGAGCCAGGTGTCCGACCAGGCCCAGCGCTCAGAGCAGGCCATGGAACGCCAGCGCCACGAGACCGACCAGGTGGCCACCGCGATCAACCAGATGTCCTCGGCGGCCCACGAAGTGGCACGCAGTGCCCAAGGCGCCGCCGTCGCTGCGCAGCAGACCGACGCCGAAGGCCAGGCCGCCAAGCGGGTGGTGGACGGCAGCATCGCGCAGATCCATGCGCTGGTGAACGACATTCGCAGCAGCGGCGTGTCCCTGGACAGCCTGCAGCAGGATGTGTCGTCAATCGTCAGTGTGCTCGGCGTGATCCGCTCTATCGCCGAGCAAACCAACCTGCTGGCGCTCAACGCTGCCATCGAGGCCGCACGGGCCGGGGAGGCTGGGCGTGGCTTTGCCGTGGTCGCCGATGAAGTGCGTGCCCTGGCCAGTCGCACCCAAACCAGCACCCAGGAAATCCAGGGCATGATCGATCGCCTGCAAAAAGGCACCGAGGCGGCCGTGGACGCTATGCGCCGCTCCAGCGATGCCGGCGACGGCACCTCGGCCCAGGCCAACCAGGCCGGCGCGTCCCTGGACACCATGGCGCAACTGATTGGCACCATCAACTCAATGAACGCCCAGATTGCCAGCGCCGCGGAAGAGCAGACCGCCGTGGCGGAAGAGATCAACCGCAGCGTGCATCAGATTGCCGTAGCGGTGGACAGCGTGGCGGACGAAACCCAGTTGGGCGCTCAGACGTCTCGCAGCCTGGCAGATCTGGGCCAGCGCCTCGGGCAGTTGGTAGGCCAGTTCAGGATCTGATCCATCCAACCCACGGCAGGGTTTAAACGTCGCGCATCAGCAGGCCAAAACGCAGGTCCATCTGCGCCGGAATCGGCACATACACCGTATGCCCGTCCCCCGGCGCCAGCTCAATGCTTTCGCCCTTGGCGTTATGCAGGCTCGGCAAGTCAAAATGAAAATTGCCGGCGGGCGTCATCAACTCCAGGTGGTCGCCCAGCACAAAGCGATTCTTCACCTTCACCTCGGCCAACGCGCCACGGCGCTCGCCGGTCAGCTCCCCGACAAACTGCTGGCGCTCGGAAACCGAGCTGCCGTTCTGGTAGTTCTGGTATTCATCGTGCACGTGGCGGCGCAGGAAACCTTCGGTGTAGCCACGCTGGGCCAGGGACTCGAGGTTGGTCATCAAGCCGCGGTCAAACGCCCGGCCGGCCACTGCGTCATCGATGGCCTGGCGGTACACCTGGGTGGTGCGCGCGCAGTAGAAGTGGGACTTGGTGCGGCCTTCGATCTTCAACGAATGCAAGCCCATCTGTGCCAGGCGCTCCACATGCTGCACGGCGCGCAGGTCCTTGGCGTTCATGATGTAGGTGCCGTGTTCGTCTTCGAAAGCAGGCATGGGGTCATCGGGGCGATTGGCCTCTTGTAGCAGGAACACCTGATCGGTGGGCGTGCCGATGCCCAATGTGGGTTGGTATTCATGGACGATATCGCCAGTGGCATTCTCCACTGCCGGCGTGGCCTGGTATTTCCAGCGGCAGGCATTGGTGCAAGTGCCCTGGTTGGCATCGCGTTTGTTCATATAGCCCGACAGCAGGCACCGCCCGGAATAGGCCATGCACAAGGCGCCATGTACAAACACCTCCAACTCCATCGTCGGCACCTGCTGGCGGATTTCGCCAATCTCTTCCAGAGACAGCTCCCGCGACAGAATCACCCTGCAAATGCCTTGTTGCTGCCAGAACGCCACGCTGGCCCAATTCACCGTATTGGCCTGCACCGACAGGTGGATCGGCATCTGCGGGAAGTGCTGGCGCACCAGCATGATCAGCCCAGGATCGGACATGATCAGCGCATCCGGGCCCATGGCGATCACGGGCGCCAGGTCCTTGAGGAAGGTCTTGAGCTTGGCGTTGTGCGGCGCAATGTTCACCACCACGTAGAAGCGCTTGCCCAGGTCATGGGCTTCCTGGATGCCGAGGGCCAGGTTGGCGTGGTCGAACTCGTTATTGCGCACCCGCAGGCTGTAGCGCGGTTGGCCGGCATAGACCGCGTCGGCACCGTAGGCGAAGGCGTAGCGCATGTTTTTCAGGGTTCCGGCGGGAGCGAGCAGTTCGGGGGCAGTTATCGGGCGCATGGGTGTGGGTCGCAAAAAGGCGCGAGGGTAGTGCTGGAGCGATAACGGGATATTGACCCAGGTCTAAATAACGCGATCTATGCTTGTTCGATAAACAAGGGCACTCCCACGTTTGGCTGCGGACTAAGCAACAGGGCCGCCATCGGCCCTGTTTTTCTGACATGGACCGGACATGAATCAAACCAACCTGCAATTCAAAACCCTGTTGCTGCTACTGGCCTTGGTCACCGTGGCTTTTATCTGGATATTGCTGCCGTTCTACGGTGCGGTGTTCTGGGCGGTGATCCTGGGCATTATCTTTGCGCCGATGCAGCGCCGCCTGCAGCAACGTTTTAGCTGGAACCGCAACCTGACCTCCCTGACCACCTTGATGGTGTGCCTGGTGATCGCGATTCTGCCGGTGATCATCACCAGTGCTTTGCTGGTGCAAGAGGGGGCCACGCTCTACAAAAACATCGAGAGCGGCAAACTCGACGTAGCGGGTTATATCGAGCAATTCAAGAACGTTTTACCGCCGTATTTCCAGCAGTTGCTCGACCGTTTTGGCATGGGCAACCTCGAAGGGCTGCGGGAAAAAGTGGTCAAGGGCGCCATGCAGGGCAGTCAGTTCTTTGCCTCCCAGGCGTTCAGCTTCGGCCAGGGTACGTTTGATTTCCTGGTGAGCTTTTTCATCATGCTGTACCTGCTGTTTTTCCTGCTGCGCGATGGCCCGGAACTGGTACGCAAGGTGCGCACGGCAGTACCGTTGGCCGAGCCGCAAAAGCGTCGCCTGCAGCTCAAGTTCAACCGCGTAGTGCGCGCCACGGTCAAGGGCAACGTGCTGGTGGCTGTGACCCAAGGTGCGCTGGGAGGCTTGATCTTCTGGTTCCTGGACATCCCGAGTGCCTTGCTCTGGGCCGTGCTGATGGCGTTCCTGTCACTACTGCCTGCGGTGGGTGCCGGGCTGGTCTGGGGGCCGGTGGCGGTTTATTTCCTGTTGAGCGGTTCGATCTGGCAGGGCGTGGTGCTGGGGCTGTTCGGGGTGTTCGTGATTGGCCTGGTGGACAACGTGCTACGCCCGATCCTGGTGGGCAAGGACACCAAGATGCCGGACTACCTGATCCTGATCTCGACCTTGGGCGGCCTGTCGGTGTTCGGCCTTAACGGCTTTGTGATCGGGCCGCTGGTGGCAGCGTTGTTCATGTCGTGCTGGGCGTTGTTCGTCGAAACCAAGCCGCGGGTCAAGTTGCCATTGCCGTAGCTTTCAGGCCTCGAGCCTGAAGTCGGTTGCCATTCGGCGCTGTGTCTCGGCATCGGATAACGAAGTGAGCGGGCCGCTGATCGGCTCGCCATCGCGCACAACGTACCAGCAGGCGAGCAAGCCCAGTTTGCGCAGAGGGGCGGGGACGGCGCTGCCGATGACGGACATGATTTGAATAGTGGGCATAAGTACCTCCAAACGTTATGGAGGTCACCTTACGGTTTGCCGGTGCCTGGGAAAAATCACCTGGCTCGATAGTCGACATCAACGTCAGGCGTTAGTCCACCACCTGGTCGAGCATGTTCACCACTTCGTGCTCACTGAGCAGGCCCTTGCGCACCAGGTTTTCTGCCAGCAATGCCAGGAACTTGGCGCTGCGATGGCCTTCAAGGTGCTTGAGTTCAGTCAAGGCGCTGTAGACCTTGCTGGAGGTGCAAAGGCCGGCGGTGCGGTGCGGGTTTTGTGTGGGCATGGTCAATCGTCCTTAATTGTTATTGGTTGGACTGAGTCGATAGTGCGACTGTTTTGTGACGCAAACATGACAGCGCAGCCCGTCATCGATCAAGAGGATATTTGACGCTTATCATGTGGGATTGCTGCTCGTACGTTGTTCTCACAGCGACACTGGCAGGATTAATCCGGACTTCCCAGGCAAAAAAAGGCCCCGCGTGTGGGCGAGGCCTGTGGCTGTCAACGGATTAAAACTTACCAACCATGGCGGTAGTAGCCGTGGGGCGGGCCGTAATAACCGCGAGGCGGCCCATAATAACCGCGCGGTGGGCCGTAGTAGACGGGCGCCGGGCGATAGTAAACCTGCTGTTGCACATACACCGGTGGCGGTGGCGCGTAGTAGACCGGCGGCGGAGCGGCATACACCGGCTGCGGCTGCACATACACCGGTTGTTGCACGTACACCTCACGCGGCTGGCTGGCAACCACAGAGCCGACTACCGCTGCGCCGACAAGCGCACCGAACACGGCCGGGCCACCCCAACCACCACCGTGGGCGGAGGCTTGGCCGGCCATCGCGAGTGCGCCGATAAGCAAGGCGATCCTGGGGAGTTTACGCATGATGGTCTTTCCTCGGTTAGCCCCTGCGCTTGTGGTCTGCAATCAATAGACTCAAGGATTGTCGCGGGGATACTTTTAAGACAACGTATTTCGAGAAAACAGCACGGCCAATGGGTAAAGGTTGTGTAAGGTCTGTACCGATTTGCTTACTTCAAGGAGTTATCCATGCAGATGCACCCCAACAAGGACACCCAACTGTGCATGTCGCTGTCGGCGCGCCCTGGGAACTTTGGCCTGCGTTTTCATAACCACCTGTATGAACAGTTGGGTCTGAATTTTTACTATAAAGCCTTCAGCAGCCAGGACTTGCCCGGCGCGATCGGCGGTATCCGCGCCCTGGGTGTGCGGGGTTGTGGGGTGTCCATGCCGTTCAAGGAGGCCGCCATTGCTTTAGTGGACGAACTCGACGATTCGGTTCAAGCCATTGACTCCCTGAATACCATCGTCAACACCAACGGCCACCTCAAGGCTTACAACACCGACTACATCGCCATCGAGCAATTGCTGAAAAAACACGCGGTGCCCAAGGACTCCAGCTTCGCCCTGCGCGGAAGCGGCGGCATGGCCAAGGCGGTCGCCAGCGCCTTGCGTGACGGAGGGTACGCCAATGGCGTGATCGTGGCGCGTAATGAGGTGGCGGGCCAGGCATTGGCCAGGAACCTGGGGTATCAGTGGCAGGCGGATCTGGGCAATCTGCGGCCACAGATGCTGATCAACGTGACGCCCATCGGCATGACCGGCGGGGTCGAGGCGGATGCGTTAGCGTTTGAGGCCAAGGCAATCGATCAGGCTGAGACGGTCTTCGATGTGGTGGCGATCCCGGCGGAAACGCCGTTGATCGTGCGGGGGCGTGCGCAGGGCAAGCGGGTGATTACCGGGCTGGAAGTGATCGCTATTCAGGCGTTGGAGCAGTTTGTGCTTTATACCGGCGTGCGGCCTACGCAGGAGCAGTTCGAGGCAGCGGTGGCCTTCGCCCGCAGCTAAAGTCTTACACCAATCCACTGTGGGGGCTGGCTTGCCTGCGATAGCGCCTTGCCAGCCGACGCTTCTCTACCTGACACCCCACGATCCAACTGTGGGAGCGGGCTTGCTCGCGAAGGCCGCAAGCCAGCCCCCACATGTTTATCTGCATTATCCCTGTTCCAGCTGCGCCAGCCGTTCTTCCAGTGCGGCAATCCGCGCTTCCAGCTCTTCAATGCGCTCCACCGAAACAGCCCCCGCGCTACGCTCTACCGGATTCCCCCGTGCGGTCATAATCGCCTCAATATCCGCTGGGTCCCCCAGCGCATGGGTGTACCGGTCTTCCCGCTGCCCCGCCTGACGCGGCACCAGCAGCGCCAGTCCTCGTGCAATCAGGCGTTCGAGCTGATGCACAACCTGTTCGGCATCCTCAAAGTCATGCATACGCCCACTGCGGGTGAGCAACTCATTGACGGTCTGCGGCCCCCGCAGGAACAGCAGCCCGGTCAGGATCACCTGGGCCGGCACCAGTTCCAGGGCCTTGTCCACACGGTGCTCCCAGCGGTCGGCGCGGCTGCCCATCACCAGGCGCGTGAAGCCTTGGCCTTCGAGCGCGCGCAGGCTCTGGCCGACCTGGCCTTGGCTGAGGTTCATCACCGGCTCGCGGCTGGTCTTCTGGTTGCAGGCCAGCACCAGGGCGTTGAGGGTGAGGGGGTAGGTTTCCGGGTTGGTCGCCTGTTTTTCGATCAGGCAGCCCAGGATGCGGATTTCCGTGCTGTTCAGGCGCGGCTCAGGGGTGTCGGTGTCGTGCTCGGCGGTCATCGCGCTTTCCCTATGCAGTGAAGCTCACCAGCGTAATCCTCAAAAAATAAAAGACAAGCACCGGGCATGGCTATAATCGCCGCTGGTTCCAACCCTGCCATTATCAGTGAGACTGACATGACCATTTCCCTGTACGCCGCTTCTATCCCAGTCTTCAAGCAAATGCTCAACGCGTTGAGCGATGTGCTGAACAAAGCTGAAGCCCACGCCAGCGCCAAGAACATCGAGCCCAACGCCTTGCTGCAAGCGCGCCTGTTCCCGGACATGTTCCCGTTGGTGCGCCAGGTGCAGATCGCCGTGGACTTCGCCAAAGGTGTGTCGGCACGCCTGGCCGAGATCGAAGTACCGAAGTACGAAGACAGCGAAGTCACCTTTGCCGACCTGCAAGCGTTGATCGCCAAGGTCCTGGCCTTTGTCGACACCATCAAGCCCGAGCAGATCGACGGCAAGGAAGGCATCGAGATCGTCACGCGCCCAGGCACCCCGAAAGAGAAGCGCTTCAGCGGTCAGTCCTACCTGCTGACCTACGGCCTGCCGCAGTTCTTCTTCCACGTCACCACCGCTTATGCGCTGCTGCGTCATAACGGTGTGGAAGTGGGCAAGCGCGATTACATGGGCGCGTTCTAAACCCGCAAGCACAAAAAAGCCCGGTGCCGTTCTCTGCGAACGGCACCGGGCTTTTTTATGGGGCTGTGTTAAGCGGCCTGTTCTTCCTTGCCCAAACACGCCGCCGCGGTAAACAGCACATCGGTAGACGAGTTGAGTGCGGTTTCCGCCGAGTCCTGCAGCACGCCGATGATGAAACCGACGGCCACTACCTGCATGGCGATTTCACTGGGGATGCCAAACAGGCTGCACGCCAGGGGAATCAACAGCAGCGAACCACCCGCCACCCCCGATGCACCGCAGGCACACACCGCAGCGACCACGCTGAGCAGCACGGCGGTTGGCATGTCCACGGCGATGCCCAGCGTGTGCACGGCCGCCAGGGTCAGCACGGTGATAGTGATGGCGGCGCCGGCCATGTTGATGGTGGCACCGAGGGGGATCGACACCGAGTAGGTGTCTTCATGCAGGCCCAGGCGTTTGCTCAGCGCCAGGTTGACCGGAATGTTCGCCGCCGAGCTGCGGGTGAAAAACGCGGTGATGCCGCTTTCGCGCAGGCACATCAGCACCAGCGGGTAAGGGTTGCGACGCAGTTTCCAGAACACGATGGCCGGGTTGATCACCAGTGCCACGAACAACATGCAGCCGATCAGCACGACCAGCAGATGTGCATAGCCGAGCAGGGCGTCGAAACCAGAGGTGGCGAGGGTGGAGGCCACAAGACCGAAGATACCCAGCGGGGCGAAGCGGATCACCACGCGTACGATCAGGGTGACGCCGTTGGACAAGTCGTCCAATACCGTACGGGTGGACTCACCGGCATGGCGAATAGCGATGCCCATGCCGATGGCCCAGGCGAGGATGCCGATGAAGTTGGCGTTCATCAGTGCACTGACCGGGTTATCCACCACACTGAGCAGCAGGCTTTGCAACACTTCGCCAATGCCCCCAGGAGCGCTCACCGTGGCGTCATGGGTAGCCAATACCAGGAACGACGGAAACATCATGCTGGCAACCACCGCAACCACGGCGGCGGCAAAGGTGCCGAGCAGATACAGGAACAGGATCGGGCGGATATGGGTTTCCTGGCCATGCTTATGGTTGGCAATCGAGGCCATGACCAGCACAAACACCAGGATTGGCGCGACAGCCTTCAGCGCCGTGACAAACACCTTGCCGATAAAACCGGTGGCGCGCGCGGCCTCGGGGAACAGCAGGGCCAGCACGATCCCGGCAATCAGGCCGATGACAATTTGGGAGACCAGGCTGACGCGCATTAAACGTTGCAGCAGGGAAGGGGCAGCAGTCATAAAGAGTTGTCTCTAGTTTTTTTAGTAGGGCACAGCATTGCAGGCAGAAAGTACTGTAGGAAGTAGGCGCGAAGTCTAGCATGCTGTAGGGCACGTCTCGTTTGCTGCGGCATTCCGTCACCCGTTTCAGCCGGGCTTGGTCAAATCCGGACATGTTCTGTTAAGATTCCCCCCTCTCATCTTTCCTCTCCGTCAGCGGGCCCTTCGGGCTGTCGTTGATATCGTCGTTTCTGGAGTTTTCATGTTGTTTCCTATCCTGCTGCTGTCAGCCGCCGGTTTTACCGTGCTGACCACAGAATTCGTCATCGTCGGCCTGTTGCCGTCGATTGCTCGGGACCTGAACGTCAGCGTGTCCCAGGCGGGGCTGCTGGTGACGCTGTTCGCGTTCACCGTGGCCGCGTTCGGCCCGTTCCTCACGGCCTACTGCGCGCGCTTTTCGCGCAAGCGCCTGTTTATCAGCATCCTGATCATGTTTGCAGCGGCCAACACCGTGGCGGCTTTGGCGCCGAATATCTGGGTGATGGCCGTGGCCCGTTTGATTCCCGCCTTGGGCTTGCCAGTATTCTGGGCCCTCGCCAGCGAAACGGCGGTAGACATTGTCGGCCCTGAGTTCGCCGGGCGTGCGATTGAAAAAATCGGCTTTGGCATTGTTTGCGCCACCGTATTTGGTATTCCGGTGGGCACGCTGATTTCCGATATGTTCGGCTGGCGCACCGCGTTCGCCATGCTCGCTGTGATTGCCCTGGCCAAGGCATTGCTGCTGTATCTCTATCTGCCGGTCACCCCGGCCAAGCACCAGCAGGGCAGTCTGCGTTCGCAATTCAGGATCCTGCGCAGCCCCGTGATGCAGGGGCATATCCTGCTGTCGATCCTGGTGTTCAGTGGCATGTTCACCGCCTATACCTACCTGGCAGATATCCTTGAGCGGCTGGCCGGCTTCGACGGTACATTGGTGGGCTGGTGCCTGATGGGCTTTGGAGCGGTCGGGCTGATTGGCAACTCCCTTGGCGGACGCGCCGTGGATCGTCACCCATTGATCGCGTCCATGGTGTTCTGCGGGTTCATGATCGCGGGCATGGTGGCGGTGGTGCCGGCGATTCACTCGACCATCGGCCTGGCCGCGGCGATGGCGGTGTGGGGCGTGACCCAGGCGGCGATGTTCCTGGTCAGCCATGTGCGCTTGATGAAGGCCGCGCCCCATGCACCGGCGTTTGCCGCGTCGCTGAATATCGCCGGCGCCAACCTCGGCATTGGCCTGGGCGCGATGGTGGGCGGGCATGTCATCGACACTCTGGGCCTGGGCAGCCTGGGGTTTGCCGCTTCGGGGTTTATCCTGGTGTCGATCCTGCTCGCACTGTGGCTGATGACCGCCAAACCCACGGCGCTCAATGCCTGAGCGATCAGGGCAGGGCGGTAAACAACTCCCGCCGGGCACCCTCGGTAATGGCCACAATGCCGGGGTGCTTGACCTTGCGCTCCACTGAGATCGCATAAAACGACTCGGTCACTGCATCGGTCTGGCCGATCAGCGCCACGCCGTATTGGCGCACCACCTCGTCGGCGATCACGCTGGGCGCGATAAAAATCCCACTGCCGGATTGCCCGAAGGCCTGCATCAAGGCGCTGTCGTCGAACTCGCCGATGATGCGGGGTTGAATCTGCTGTTCGGCAAACCAGCGCTGCAAACGGCTGCGCACCACGGTCTCAGCGCCCGGAATCAACAGCGGTGCGCCCTGCAAACACTGTGGGAAATCCCCCCCATGCTGGTCTGCCAACGCCTGGGTGGCGAAAAAACTGATGCCGCATTCCCCCAGCTTCTGGCTGTAGCCCTTGATGTCCAAGTGCGTGGGCATGGGGCTGTCGGAAATCACCAGGTCCAGGCGCTGGATCGCCAGGTCGGCCAGTAGACGTTCGAGTTTGTCTTCACGGCAGGTGATGCGGATCGGTTCGCTCAACTCCATGGTCGGCGCGATCAGCCGGTACACGATGGATTTGGGCACCACATCCGCCACCCCAACGCGGAACGGGATCTGCTGCTCGTCAGGCTGGGCGCGCAGCATCGCCTCCAGTTCATTGCCGGTCTGGAACATCTGCTCGGCGTAGGGCAGCGCCTGGCGCCCGGCTTCGGTCAGTTCAAGCTGGCGCCCGACCCGCTGAAACAGGGCAATACCGAAGGTCTGCTCCAACAGGCTGATCTGCCCGCTGATGGTCTGCGGCGTGAGGTTCAATTGCTCACAGGCGCGCACGATGCTGCCGGTCTTGGCCACCACCCAGAAGTAATGCAGTTGTCGATAATTGAGCATCACGGCCTACACTTCGTAAAAATCGAAGTATACGCGATAAAAATACGAATTTTCCTGAACTGTTCGCCTGCATAGAATGCCTCGCTATCGAGGGGCCACTACTTGGACCCAAGGGTTCTAACGAGGAATACATCATGAAACTCAATTCCCTGGGCGCGGCGTCGTTGCTTGCGCTTTCATTGATAGTGGTCAGCGGCTGTGATCAAGTCGAGAAAAGCGCGCAACAGGTATTAGGCAAAGCCACCGAGTCGGCCAAGCAGGCCATCGACGACACCCACAAGGCCGCCGAGCAGGCATTGAGTGAAGCCACCCAGGGCTTGATCAGCCCTGAGAAGCAGGAAAAAGACGCCGAAAACGCTGCTGAATCCGACACCAAAGAAACCTAATTCCCCAGCACTACCACGTCAGGACTGACCTATGGATTACCTTCTACAACTGGCCGCCAGCCCCACCGCCTGGGTCGCACTGGCGACCTTGATCGTCATGGAAATCGTGCTGGGCATCGATAACCTGATCTTTATCTCGATCCTCACCAACAAACTGCCGGAGAAGCACCGGGCCAAGGCGCGGCGCATTGGTATCAGCATGGCGTTGATATTGCGCCTGGGCCTGCTGAGCACCATCGCATTCATCGTGCAATTGACGACACCGGTGTTCGAAGTGTTCGGCCAGGCGTTCTCGTGGAAGGACATGATCCTGATCTCCGGCGGCCTGTTCCTGGTGTGGAAGGCAACCACCGAGATCCATCACAGCATGGACCCGGAGCCTGAAGAGAAGGCAACCGTCAGCAACACCGTGACCATCGGCTTTGCCGCCGCCATTGGCCAGATCCTGATGCTCGACCTGGTGTTCTCCATCGATAGCATCATCACCGCAGTGGGCATGACTGAGCACTTGCCAATCATGATCATTGCCGTGGTGGTCTCGGTGATCGTGATGCTGGTGGCCGCTGAGCCGTTGGCCAAGTTCATCAACGACAACCCGACCGTGGTGATGCTGGCCCTGGGCTTCTTGATCATGATCGGCATGACGCTGATCGCCGAAGGCTTCGGCGCCCACGTACCAAAAGGCTACGTGTATGCGGCCATGGCGTTCTCGGCTGCGATCGAATGCTTGAACATCGCCCGGCGCAACCGGCACGCACGTTTGCTCGCTGCGCGCCAGTAACCGCTGAACAAACAGGCCGGCTGTGCTCACAAGAGCCCAGCCGGCCTTTTGCTGTCTGCTAGAATCGGCCCACTTGATAGCTTGAGGTCTCCCATGAACGAGCCGATTCGCCTTACCCAGTACAGCCACGGTGCGGGTTGCGGTTGCAAGATTTCGCCCCAGGTCCTGGAAGTGATCCTCGCGGGCAGCGGTGCACAGAACCTCGACCCCAACCTGTGGGTGGGCAATGCCTCCCGCGACGATGCGGCGGTATACGCCATCGACGACGAGCGCGGCGTGGTGTCCACCACGGACTTTTTCATGCCGATTGTCGACGACCCGTTCGACTTCGGCCGCATCGCCGCCACCAATGCCATCAGCGATATCTACGCCATGGGCGGCGATCCCTTGATGGCCATCGCCATTCTCGGCTGGCCGGTCAATGTGCTCGCGCCGGAGATTGCCCGCGAAGTGATTCGCGGCGGTCGGGCGGTGTGCGACGCAGCTGGCATTCCGCTTGCGGGCGGGCATTCCATCGACGCGCCGGAGCCGATCTTCGGCCTGGCCGTGACCGGCATGGTGCAAAAGCGCCATATGAAGCGTAACGACACGGCTACCGCCGGTTGCCGCCTGTACCTGACCAAGCCCCTGGGCATCGGCATCCTCACCACCGCCGAGAAGAAGGGCAAGCTGCGCGAGGCGGATATCGGCCTGGCGCGTGACTGGATGTGCACCCTCAACAAGCCGGGCAGCCGTTTCGGCAAGTTGGCCGGTGTGACGGCCATGACCGATGTCACTGGTTTCGGCCTGCTTGGCCATCTGGTGGAAATGGCCGATGGCAGTGGCCTGACGGCCCGTATCGACTATGCAAAGGTTCCGCGCCTGCCGGGGGTGGAGTATTACCTGGACCAGGGGTGTGTGCCGGGTGGCACCTTGCGCAACTTCGAGAGCTACGCCAGCAAGCTGGGGCGTGTGCAGGAGCTGCACAAGCGCGTGCTGTGCGACCCCCAGACCAGCGGTGGCCTGCTGATCGCGGTTACTGCGGAAGGTGATGCCGAGTTCCACGCCGTGGCCGCCGAGCTGGGCCTGGCCCTTGAGCCTATCGGTGAACTGCTGGAGCGACAGACCAACGCGGTTGAGGTGATTTGATGGCGACGGACATCACCGATTACCGCGACATTTTCCTCAACGACCGGCCGATGATGGATACCCGCGCGCCGGTCGAATTCACCAAGGGCGCGTTCCCCGGGGTGATCAACCTGCCGCTGATGACCGACGATGAGCGCCAGCGAGTCGGCACCTGTTACAAGCAGCAAGGCCAGCAAGCGGCGATCGTGCTGGGGCATGAACTGGTGTCGGGGGCAATCAAGGCCGAGCGCATCGAACAGTGGGCGCAGTTTGCCCAGGCTAACCCCAATGGCTACCTGTACTGCTTTCGGGGCGGCCTGCGTTCGCAGATCGTGCAGCAATGGTTGAAAACCGAAGCGGGCATCGAATACCCCCGCGTCGGCGGTGGCTACAAGGCCATGCGTACCTTCCTGCTGGAAACCCTGGAGCAGGCGACTGCCCAGTGTGATTTCGTACTGCTGGGCGGCATGACCGGCACCGGCAAGACCGAAGTGCTCGGCCAACTGCGCAATGCCCTGGATTTGGAAGGGCACGCCAACCATCGCGGTTCCAGTTTCGGCAAGCGCGCCACGGCGCAACCCTCCAATATCGACTTCGAAAATCGCCTGGCGGTGGATTTGCTGAAGAAGCGTGCAGGTGGTATCGAGCAGTTTGTGGTGGAGGACGAGAGCCGCATGATCGGCAGCTGTGCGCTGCCGCTGCCATTGCACAAGGGTATGCAGACGTTTCCTATGGTGTGGCTGGAAGACAGCGTCGAGGGCCGTGTCGAGCGCATCCTGAAGGATTACGTGGTGGATCTGTGCGCCGAGTTCATTGAGGTGTTTGGGGAAACCGGCCAGCGATTATTTGCCGAGCGCCTGACCCAGAGCCTGGCCAATATTCACAAGCGCCTGGGCGGTGAGCGTTTCCAACGGCTGCAGGCGGTGTTGCAGCAGGCCCTGGCCGAACAGGCACGCAGCGGCGCAGTGGAGCTGCATCAGGTATGGATTGAAGGCTTGCTGCGTGAGTATTACGACCCGATGTATGCGTTCCAGCGCGAGAGCAAGAGCGCGCGTATCGAGTTTGCCGGGGAGCAGGGTGCGGTGGTGGAGTATTTGCGCGAGCGAGCAGCTCGGGTGGGGTGACCTTTCGGACGCCATCGCAGGCAAGCCAGCTCCCACCTTTGTATGTATTCACACTTAAAAAGGTGGGGGCTGGCTTGCCTGTGATGAGCATAGGTATCTACACAACTTCGGCGCGACGCTGGACCTGTGGCGAGGGAGCTTGCTCCCGTGATGGCCTGGCAGCCGACGTTGATCGAGCTGACGCACCGCGATCCAACTGTGGGAGCTGGCTTGCCTGCGAAGACGGCCTGACAGTCAACACAGTTGGACCCTGTACATATCCATTCCTGCGGTAACGGCCACCTAGGGTTCCGCCCTGACGGCGGCTCACTTTGCAAAAGCCGGGATGCCGGCCCAGGCCAAAGTAAGCAAAACGCTCTTGCCCCACCACTCGGCACCTCGCCTATGCTGCGATGAGGCCATCAGCCCCACTTGAAATCTAAAGAATTACCGCTCCAATCAACCCACACACCACCCCCACCAGCATGGTCAAGCCGGCCACCGTCACCAGCACCCGCGCATCGAAATCCTTGCGCAGCATCAACAGCGACGGCAGGCTCACGCTCGGCAGGGTCATCAGCAAGGCCACGGCCGGGCCGGTGCCCATGCCCAGGGCCATCATGGTTTGTACGATGGGAATCTCTGCCGCTGTCGGAATCACAAACAGCGTGCCCACAATCGCCAGCGGCACCAGCCACACCAGGCTGTCGGCCATCGCCCCGTCCACATGAGGGAACAGCCAAACCCGTGCCGCGCCGAGGATCAGCACCGCCAGGATATACACCGGGATAGTGCTCCAGAACAGCTGCCACAGCGTGCGTAACCAGCGGCTCAGGAACGGTTGCGACTCCACCGTGCTGACGTCGGCAACGGCCTCCAGCGCGGCTTCCGGCACTTGGTCCGGGCGCGCAATACGCTGTGCCACCAGGGACACGCCCACCACCAGCACAATCCCCGCCACCAGCCGCAGCGCGGTGAAACCCCAGCCCAGCACAAAGCCCATGAACACCAATGTCGCCGGGTTCAATACCGGGTTGGCAATCCAGAACGCCAGCGCCGCGCCGACCGACACGTGCTGGCGGCGCATGCCCGCCGCCACCGGGGCCGCGCAGCAGCTGCACATCATCCCCGGCAGGGCGAACAGCCCACCGCGCAGGGTCGAGCCCAGCCCGGCGCGGCCAAACAGGCGCAGCAGCCAGTCGCGGGGGATCAATACCTGCAGCAATGAACCGAGGATCACTGCCAGTACGGCGGCTTTCCAGATGGCCAGGAAATACACCTGGGCATAGGCCAGCGCCGCCGCCAGAGGCGAGCTTTGCTGGTCATTGAGAATCGAGGCGCCAATGCTGTGGTTGTCGGCCGCTACAAACGCCTTTAGGTAGTAGGGCGACCACTTCACATAGTAGAGGCCGATGCAGGCCACCAGGAGAAACAGCGCAGGTTTGCACCAGAATGCCCAGCCGCGGTTGGGCTGGGTGGAAGCGAGGTTGGACATGGAGATGATCCGCAGGTGAGTCGATAGCCCGGCATCATACGCCCCTGCGGCCCAAGCTTCAGATATCTGCGCTGACCTGGGTCGGGTCCGGGCAGTTTTCCCCGCCGTTATTCAGCCCTTGCTTGTAGTTGCGGCTGAGCAGCGAAGCCTTGCCGTTGTGCCAGGTCAATGTCAGCACGTACAGGGAGTCGTAGTCATTTCCAGACCAATCATTGGTAATGGTGTGTTTTTCGCCGGCGGCTTCGCTGGCGACTTTGTTGATCAGTTCCGGCAAGTAACCATGGGACCAGGCCGTGTAGATGGTCGCGTTGCGGTACTTGTCCTCGACCAGTTCTTCGGCCAGGGCACTGGTGTCATTCGCTGAGAACTCGATGTTCACCGGCAGGCCGAGCTTGATCGCGCTGGGGCTGATGGTGATCAGTGGGCGAATGTAGCTGTAGGAGTTATCCAGTTCGCCTTCCTCGACGTTACGCGTCGGGTTGGCAGCGAACACATAGTTGGCTTTGCCGAACTTTTCCGGCAACAGAGTCGCCAGGTTCATGGCGCGGTTCAGGCCCTGGCAATTGAGTTGGCCCAGGCCTCCGGCCGGTTTTTCGCCGTGGCGCAGGAATACCAGGGTTTGTACGCCATCGACCGGTTGCGCACGGCTTTCACGGGCGTCCAGGGCGGTGACGATGGCAGCGCTGACCAGCAGCAGCGGCAATACCATGTAGGAATAACGTTTGAGTTGTGGCACAAGGCGCAGAGGCTTGATCTTCATGATAGGTTCGAGTCTTCGTGCGTCGGGTTAAGGCGGACAAGCCCGGCCCCAGTGACGCATCAGCGTCCTGCGGTGTTCCCTGTCGATATAGCAAGCAGCCTCCATTCATTGTTCGGGCGCTCTTAAGAGTGCATTCGGGCGCTTTGGTTCGCCCACGCGGGATACTAGCCGGCAAATGTTGCGCAACGATGACCCATGCACGACGGCAGGCAGATGACTATGATGGGGCTTTCCGACCAGGGGGTTCTCGATGAACGCACTCGCCGCTTTCCCGATCAATAGCAAATGGCCCGCCCAGCACCCAGAACGCCTGCAGCTGTATTCGCTACCAACGCCCAACGGCGTCAAGGTGTCGATCATGCTCGAAGAACTGGGCCTGCCTTACGAGGCGCACAAGGTCAGCTTCGACTCCCAGGACCAGTTGTCTCCCGAGTTCCTGTCCCTGAACCCCAACAACAAGATCCCTGCGATCATCGACCCCAACGGCCCGAGTGGGCAGCCGTTGGCGTTGTTCGAATCCGGCGCGATCCTCATTTACCTGGCGGAAAAGACCAGCCAGTTGCTCTCCGAAGACCCGGCCACGCGCTATGAAACCCTGCAATGGTTGATGTTCCAGATGGGCGGCATTGGCCCGATGTTTGGCCAGTTGGGGTTCTTCAACAAATTCGCCGGCAAGGCTTATGAGGACAAGCGCCCGCGTGATCGCTACGCCGCCGAATCGCGGCGCTTGCTGGGCGTGCTGGAAAAGCGCCTGTTGGGCCGCACCTGGATCATGGGCGACGAGTACAGCATCGCCGACATTGCGACCTTTCCGTGGGTTCGCAACCTGATCGGGTTCTACGAGTCCGGTGACCTGGTAGGCATCACCGACTTCCCTAACGTACTGCGCGCGTTGGACGGCTTTGTCGCACGTCCTGCGGTGATCCGTGGCCTGAACATTCCGAGCTGATGCATGCCGACTTTCGATTTTCAACAACTGGATGTATTCAGCAGCGTGCCGCTCAAAGGCAACCCCTTGGCCGTGGTGCTGGGGGCCGATAGCTTCACCGACCAGCAGATGGCGGACTTTGCCAATTGGACCAACCTCAGCGAAACCACGTTTTTACTGACGCCGCGCGACCCACGTGCTGACTATCGGGTAAGAATCTTCACCACCCTCAAAGAGCTGCCGTTCGCCGGGCATCCAACCTTGGGCAGTTGCCACGCCTGGTTGGAGGCTGGCGGCGTGCCACGTGGGGAGGAGATTATCCAGGAGTGCGAAATCGGCTTGGTGCGTATTCGTCGCCAGGGTGACCAACTGGCGTTTATCGCGCCGCCATTGTTGCGTGCAGGGCCCGTGGAGGCGCCGTTGCTGGAGCGCGTGCGCCTGGCTTTGAAGCTGGCGCCCGAGGCGATTGTGCGCAGCCAGTGGGTCGATAATGGTGCGGGTTGGCTGGCGGTGATGCTGGCTGATCGTGACGCGGTGCTTGCGTTGCAACCGGACTATGCGCAACTGCTGGGTCTGGCCGTAGGGGTGATCGCCCCCTGTGATCCGACGCGTGATGCGGTGGACGCGCAATTTGAAGTGCGCGCTTTTGTCGCTGGCGATGGCGCCGCCGAAGACCCGGCCACCGGCAGCTTGAATGCCGGCGTGGCCCAATGGCTGCTCGCCGAGGGTCTGGCGCCCAGCCGTTACGTGGTCAGCCAAGGCACGGCGATTGGGCGAGCTGGGCGTATTCATATCGAGCGCCAGGGCGATGAAATCTGGGTGGGAGGCGCCGTAGCGTTGTGCATCGAAGGGCGTCTACAGCTGTAGATCAATGAATTGTTACGCACCCGGCAATACACTATTGGCCCCTCGGCATTTGTGTTGCCGGGACTTGGGGGCATAAGCTTTCGCCCCAAAGTGTTCAGCCATTTTTCAGGATTGCCATGACCAGCCAGTTCCCCCAAGCCCGTCCACGTCGCCTGCGCCGCTCCCCGGAATTGCGTGGCCTGTTCCAGGAAAGCGAATTCACCCTCAACGACTTGGTACTGCCGATTTTCGTCGAAGAAGAAATCGACGACTTCGTGCCCATCACCAGCATGCCGGGTGTGTTGCGCATTCCTGAGAAAAAACTCGCCGGTGAGATCGAGCGTTACGCCCGCGCCGGCATCAAGTCGGTGATGACCTTCGGTGTGTCCCACCACCTCGACGCCAGCGGCAGCGACACGTGGAAAGAACGCGGCCTGGTTTCGCGCATGTCCTCGATCATCAAGGACGCCGTGCCGGAAATGATCGTGATGTCCGACACCTGCTTCTGCGAATACACCGACCACGGCCACTGCGGCGTGATGCACGGTGCCCATGTCGACAACGACGCGACCCTGGTCAACCTCGGCAAGCAAGCCGTGGCCGCCGCCCGCGCCGGCGCCGACGTGATCGCCCCGTCAGCGGCGATGGACGGCCAGGTCCAGGCCATCCGCCGCGCCCTGGATGACGCCGGCTTCACCCACATCCCGATCATGGCCTACTCCACCAAATTCGCCTCGGCCCTCTACGGCCCCTTCCGAGAAGCCGGCGGTAGCGCGCTCAAGGGCGACCGCAAAAGCTACCAGATGAACCCGATGAACCGCCGCGAAGCCGTGCGCGAATCGCTGCTGGACGAACAGGAAGGCGCCGACGCGCTGATGGTCAAGCCTGCCGGTGCCTACCTCGACATCATCCGCGACATCCGCGAAGCCTCGCGCCTGCCGGTGGCGGCGTACCAGGTGAGCGGTGAGTACGCGATGATCAAGTTCGGCGCACAGGCCGGGGCGATTGATGAGGATCGAGTGGTGCGCGAGACGTTGGGGTCGATCAAGCGGGCGGGGGCGGATTTGATATTTACGTATTTTGCGATGGATTTGGCGTTGGCGGGGATTTAAAGGCGGCGTTTAGCCCTGTGGCAAAGGAGGTTAGTTGCCACGGGGCATCCGCTAGATCTGCACCGATTCAGCCCATCGCTGGCAGAAATCATGCTGCTGTTGTATATCATTGGTGAGATCGTTTTCCTCGTGAGCGAATATATGTACAACCTCCCCATCTGGCCGCCCCAGTGTTAGCTCGTAAGCAATAAGACCATTTGACATATGTGAGGACATACCTGATGTATGAACGTTAATTTTTCCGCCTTTGCAAAGAAAAACGGTGTCTTTCATATCCGCTCTCAATACACCGAAGCAGTCGTATAAATCCATTGCTGTATAGGTTTTTTTTGTCCCATTGCTTAGCAAAAGATAAAGGGTGGGCTTGCCTCCTTCGTATTCGATCACTGCGCTGTCACGTATACCGTTTTTAATGATGGTGATTTCACGCGATTTCATGGGTATTTCCTATTAGGGTTCAATATTGTGTATCCCTTGAAGGTACCGTCTTCGTTGACTGGCGATGCACCTAAAATATCCTTGGTATCAATTCGTCCAGGAATTGCGATTTCTAACTCGTTTCTATGTTTGGAACGTGCGCCCAACGCTTTATTTACGTCTATTCCAGGGATTTTTTTTAGGGTGTAAAGAAAGCCTTCCTCGAAGCCAAAATTTGAAGCGAATACCAAGGCTTGTTTCCTTGAGGTCGAAGTAGGGACGAAATTGCTGGGAGGGCTGGCATTATTCAACGTGTGCAGGAATAGGTCTGTGCTGGCGCCTCTACTTTCAAAACCTCTTTCAAAAATTTCATCTGGCTCTCTTAAATCCCCGCGAAATAGATATTCTCTTTTTTTATCTGAGCTGGGGAGCGAGGGAGCCCCCTCATCTACCTTTGCCTGGCCGTGGGAGGTTTCAGTACGTTGATGTTGCGTACATCCATCTGCATCTGGACACGTACTTAAGCCTAGCTGATCCACCCACCCCGTAGGATTGGGCACATACCGGTACCCATTGATCCCACCCGCCAACCTCACCGGGTCCGGTGTCAGGTAACGACCAATATC
>NZ_JBXAJM010000025.1:3932-83224 GCF_058797315.1 Pseudomonas sp. GW823-FHT02F05 | reverse complement strand
GCGGTGGGCCAGCTACCTTATTTGTAGCTGATACACCGCCATCGCAGGCAAGCCAGCTCCCACATTGGATCAGTGTTTTGGGGCATTGAGCCCCATCGCAATCATCGGTTTATTGCGCTTGTAACGCACCAGCCGCTCACTCAGCGATTGCGGCAAAACCGTGTCCTGGCTGAACCCCATGCCCTGATACAACCCTTCCAGGTCCGGATGGCACAGCAACCAGACCGTCCCCTCACAACCTGCCACGGCCTCGCCAATCAGTCGCGCCGCCAGCTGCTGGCCACGATAAGTCGGCGCCACAAACACCCCCGTCAGCCACTGCCCACCCATCACCGGGCTCAAGCACAAGCCGGCCACGATCTCGGCATCTCGCACTACCCACAAACGGCCGCCCTTGAGCGCCTTCATCGATGAATTGTGGCTGCGGTAAAACTTGTTCAGCAGTGGCCACAGAGGCTCGGCCAGCGGTTCGATGTGCATTGGGGGCATGGGGTTCAGACAAGCATTATCCAGGGCAGGGGATTATAAGCGCCTTCTGCCGGGCAATAGGTGGTATACCCAGTGCTACATCCCCTGTTAGTGGAGCATGCATCATGGCCAAAGGTATGGATTCAAAGAAAGCCGCGAAGAAAAAACCGGCAAAGACCGCGGATGAAAAACGCGCGGACAAGAAGACCAAAAAATCCGAAGCAGGCCTGTTCGGTCACTGAGTTACACGCTTAGAACCAAACGATCTGCAAGATTTTCCCGCCTCATTGCACAGAGCAGGAAACACCTGCTCTGAGCTGCCGATGGCCAATTACCTTGATCCGACCCACCGCCGGGAAATCGAAGCCCTGGCGACGACCTTTGTGGCAAGAACCGAGTGGCCGACCTGGCTGCTGTTGATCGGCGTGTATGCCGGCTGGTTTGCGGTGATCCTTGGCAGCCGGTGGCTGGGCGTGTGGCTGAGCATGTTGCTGCTGATTCCGCTGCTGACCCTGTGGCTATCGGTGCAGCACGAATTGCTCCACGGCCACCCGACCCGTTCGTTATGGCTGAATAAACTCCTCGGCTATGCCCCTTTCGCGGTGTGGTATCCCTACACGCTGTACCGCGACAGCCACCTGTTGCACCATAACGACCATGACCTGACCCTGCCGGGCATCGACCCGGAAAGCCGCTACCTCAATCAGCAGCAATGGAACAACAGCTCACTGTTCGAACGTGGCGTGCATTGGCTGACCAAGACCGTGCTTGGCCGCTTCCTGCTGGCTGCGCCGTTGGCGATTGGCCGGTTGGCACGTCACGAGTTTCAACGCCTGCCCCAGGTATGGCCGATGTGGCTGGCCCACGGCGCCGTCACTGTGCTGATGCTGAGTTTCATCGCCTACTACAGCGCGCTTGCGGTGTGGCACTACCTGCTGCTGGTCAGCGTGCCAGCCTTGTCCCTGGCCTCGATCCGTTCCTACTATGAGCACCGCCCCCATCCTCGGCCGGAACAGCGCACAGTGCTCAACGAAGCATCCTGGCCCTGGGCCTGGCTGTTTCTCAACAACAATCTGCACCTGGTGCACCACGATCTGCCAAAGTTGCCGTGGTACCTGCTGCCCAGGGTGTACCGTGCCCGGCGCGAGCAGTGGCTGGCGCGCAGCGGTGGTTTCCTGGTGCATGGCTACGGCCAGTTGATCAGCCGTCACGGCCTCAAGGCCATCGACAGTCCCCGGCACCCGTTTGCCTGAGATGCGACCATGAGTGAGCACTACGCCGACCTGCGCATGTACGTTGCGCCTGAGCCCATCCAGCAGGCCAATCAATACTGGCTGGCGCGCATCCTTGAGCGCTTGAAGCTGCATCGTCTTGATGCCGACCACCTCGATTTGCGCGGCCTGTGGCTGGCGCCGCAATTGCTCGTCAGCCAAACCTGCGGCTACCCGCTGATGACCCAACTGCGCGGCCAGGTGCGCATTATTGGGCGCCCCCGTTACGAGTTGGCCCATAGCAGCCACGGCGAACATTGCAGCCTGCTGTTGACCCGCGCTGACAACCCGCGTACCCGCCTGGCGCAGTTCTACCAGAGCCGCGGCGTGATCAACGGCCACGACTCCAACAGCGGCATGAACCTGCTGCGTGACTGCCTGGCGCCGTTGCAGCGCGACGGGCGTTTCTTCGCCAGCGTCGGCATCAGCGGTGCCCACCGTGAGAGCTTGCGCTGGCTGCGTGAAGGCCACGCCGACCTCGCCGCCATCGACAGCGTCACCTACGACTACCTCGCCCGATTCGCCCCCGAAGAGGTCGCGGGCCTGCGCGTCATCACCCGCAGCGCGCCGAGCCCGACTTTGCCTTACATAGGTGCGCTGGGCTTGAGCGATGCGCAGGTAGCGCAGATTCGTGAGGCGATGAACCTGGCGTTGCAGGACCTGCCGCAGGTGGCGCAAACCCTCGGTGTGCGAGCTGTGGTTCCTGCCAGCGAAGATGACTACCAGGTGGTGCTGGATTACCAGCACAAAGCCGCCAGCATCGGCTATTCGGTACTTCAATAAGGTTATATAAAAATGCGTTTTAAATATTATTAAAGCATAAGAAGCCTTGCTAGGATTGCTTCACCGGAACACCGGACATACCGCGCAACCTACTCAGAAGGAGCCACTATGTCCGGCGCCGATAGTGCTCACAGCGACTACGTGGGCTCATTGTTTCGCATTCATTACCCTTGGCTGTGCAGCCGCTTGCACCGCTACCTCAACTCCCGTGCCCACGCCGAAGACATCGCGGTCGACGCGTTTGTCCAGCTCTTGAGTGCACCTCAGGTAGCGCCGATACGACAGCCCCGCGCATTGCTCACCACCATTGCCCAGCGCCTGGTGTACCAGGTGTGGCGCCGGCGTGACCTGGAGCGTGCCTACCTCGCTGTGCTGGATGACGATGCAGCCTGCGCCGAGGAGCGGGCGCAGGTACTCGAAGCCCTCCAAGCCATCGATCTCTCGCTCGACCGCTTGCCGGCCAAGGTCAAGACGACGTTCCTGTTGTCCCGCGTCAACGGCCTGACGTACCCCCAGATCGCTGCCGAACTGGGGATTTCCCAGCGCTCGGTCAGTGACTACGTGGCCCGCGCTGTTACCGGACTTGAATCCCACCCCGATCAAATGTGGGAGCTGGCTTGCCTGCGATAGCGGTGAGCCAGCCAACACCTCTGGCCATGTCAGGCCGCCATCGCAGGCAAGCCAGCTCCCACACTTCCTGTGCTCACTTTGAATCTGATCGAACCACCAAGAGGCAACTTATGAAAGCAATCAGACACCTGCTGGGCAGTTCGCTGCTGGCATTGGCAGTACTGGCGCAACCCACCTCGGCGGCCGAACCTTCCACGCTGCGCATCGGCTACCAGAAAAGCTCGGTCAGCATGGTGCTCGCCCGTGAGCACAAGCTCTTCGAAGCCGCACTGCCGGGCACCCAGGTGCAGTGGACCGAATTTCTCGGTGGCCCGCCGCTGATCGAAGCGCTCAACGCCGGCAGCCTGGACATCGGCAATATTGGCGATATCCCGCCGATCTTCGCCCAGGCAGCCGGGATCGACTTGCAGTATTTTGCCGTCGAGCCCAACGAGGGCAAGGCCGAAGCAGTGCTGGTGCCCAAGGCCAGTACCGTGCAGAACGTGGCCGAACTCAAGGGCAAGCGCGTGGCATTGCTCAAGGGCTCCAGTGCACACAACCTGTTCCTCAAAAGCCTGCTGCACGCCGGGTTGCAGTGGAAGGATGTGAACGTGGTGTACCTGTCGCCTTCCGACGGCCGCGCCGCGTTCGAACAAGGCAAGGTGGACGCATGGGTAGTGTGGGACCCGTACTACTCGGCCGCCGTGATCGACGGCTCGGCACGCGTGCTGCGGGACGGGCAAGGGTTGAACCCTGCGGGCAGTTTCTTCGTGGTCAACCACCCGTTTGCCAAGCAGCACCCAGAGGCCATTGCCACGATTATCCAGACGCTTGGCAAGGCGCAGCGGCTGTCGCTTGATGAGCCTGACGCGAGCATCACGCTGATGGCCGGCACCCTGGGCCTGCAACCGGCGGTGGTCAAAAGCTACTTCGAACATCGCTCGCCCGAGCCGATCCGCCCCTTGGCGGCCATCGACATTGCCAACCAGCAACGCACCGCCGACCTGTTTTTTGCCAACGGCCTGATCCCGAAAAAAGTCGATGTGCAGCAGGCTGTCTTCAAGCCCCTTGATCATCCCTGAGCAGCAATGCTGGCGGATTAGTGGCCTTGCAGAGTGCCAAGGCCTGTCTATGCTCACCCAGAACCGTTAACGACGCTTGGCCGATAAAGCGTTTCCAATGGTTATTTCCCCATGCAGGTGTACCAGAAATATCCAACGTATGAATGGAATGCGCCCTCCAGGCGCCGGGAATCTAGGGTGATCTGACCATGTTCAACCGCCAGCACAAATCCGACCTGCAAGAAATCCAGCGTTTTTCCTGTGCCCTCACCGAAGCCAACGCCAAGCTTGCCGCCATCAGTCGCTCCATGGCGATGATCGAGTTCGACCGCACGGGAGTGATCCTGAATGCCAACGAACGCTTTTGCCAAACCATGGGCTACAGCGTCGAGGAGATCCGTGGCAAACATCACCGCCTGTTTTGCGAGGAGGTGTATACCCACACCGATGCCTACCACCAGTTGTGGCGCGATCTGGCGCGAGGCGAGGCGCTCAGCGGCACCTTCATGCGCCTTAACAAGCGCGGTGAGCAAGTGTGGCTGGAAGCCAGCTATTTGCCGGTGCTGGACAGCGACCATCAGGTACGCAGTGTGATCAAGGTGGCGGCGGATATTTCCGCACGGGTCCATCACGAACACGAAAACCAAAGTCTGATCGACGCCATCAGCCGTTCCATGGCGGTAATCGAATTCACTCCCCAGGGCCAGATCCTCAATGCCAACGACAACTTCCTGCGCACGGTGCAGTACACGCGCGAAGAAATCATCGGCCAGCATCACAGCATGTTTTGCCACCGCAGCGAAGTGGAGTCCCCGGCGTATAAAGCGTTCTGGGCTTCACTCAATCGCGGTGAATTTCACTCCCACCGCTTCGAACGTAAAAACAAATACGGCAAGACCCTGTTTCTGGAAGCCTCTTACAACCCCATTTTCGACACCCATGGGCGCTTGTACAAAGTGGTGAAGTTCGCCAGCGATATCACCGAGCAAGTCAGCACCCTGCGCACGGCCGCCGACTCGGCCCACGCCACTTCGGTACAGAACGATGCCTGCGCCCGCAAGGGCTCGCAGGTAGTGCAGCAAACGGTGCAGATCATTGAAGCCATGTCCCACGACCTTAACCAGGCGGCGCAGAGCATCGATGCGGTGAGCAAACAGTCGGACATCATCGGCGCCATCGTGCAAACCATCCGCAGCATTGCCGAACAAACCAACATGCTGGCCCTGAATGCGGCGATTGAAGCCGCGCGTGCGGGCGAGCACGGGCGTGGGTTCGCGGTGGTCGCCGATGAAGTGCGCAGCCTTGCCGCTCGCACCAGCCAGGCCACCGTTGAGATCGTGGACGTGGTGCGCAAGAACCATGACCTGTCGTTGAGCGCCGTGTCGAGCATGCAGTCGAGCTTGAGCCGTACGGGCCTGGGCGTGGAGTTGGCGAACGAGGCGGGGCAGGTGATCCTGGAGATCCAGGAAGGGTCACGGCATGTGGTAGATGCGATCAGTCAGTTCAATTCGACGCTGCAATTGCAATAGCGCAGCCGCCGCTCTATGTGGGAGCAGGCTTGCCTGCGATAGCATCACCTCGGTCCTGCAGATCCACCGAGTTGTTTGCATCGCAGGCAAGCCAGCTCGCACCTGTTTAGATCGCGGCCAAGGTTTCTTTAAGTGTCTGGGCTGGCGAAGCAGTAGCCTTCGCCGCCACCTGCTGCTGTTGCTGCTCTTTCAAGCGCTCGGCCACTTGTTTGGCGATGGCGTCTTGTTTGTCCTGGGGCATCGCCTGCACTTGTTCTTCGGTCAGCCCTTGTTCCTTGAGTAACTGTTCACGAATACGTTCGGCTGGGGTCTTGCTCATGTATTCGGTGAACTCGGTACGTGCCCCATTAGTTGTGGCCTGTAACTGCACGCGGGTCTTGGCGAAGGCTTCGTCGATGCGATCGCTGGCCTTGTCCAATTCCCTCTGCGCGGCGGGCACTGTCACGCTGTGTTGCGCAGCCTGCAGGGCGCCGCTGTACAGCGCACTGGCGGCGGCGTTGGCGGGGTCCATGTCGGGTCGCGTGATCTGTTGCACGTTCGACGCCGCTTGAGTGTTGTTAACCAGCATGATCGTTCACCTATGAAAACAGACGGTGCGACAGCTGGAGCAAATACTGTGCCGGTTGCCAGACCCCAGTGTTTACTGGGGCTGGCGTCGTCGACGCGGCAAGCCTTCTCCTTGTGCGGCCAACCGTTGCCGTCAGTGAGCGATGTTCTCCAGGGCCAGGTTGCGCGTGCGCGGCCCAAACCAACTGATGGTAATCATCACGATCAACATGCTGCTGGCAATAAACGCCAACACGCCCGGCGTGCCCAGGTGTTCGAGGATAAAACCGATCAATAGGCTGCTGAACACCGTGGATAAACGGCTGAACGAATAGCAGAACCCGACCGCTCGCGCACGGATATTGGTGGGGAACAATTCGCTCTGGTACGAGTGATAACTGAAGCTCAGCCACGCATTGCAGAAGGTGATCATCACCCCGCAGAAAATCAGCCCTAACGCTGTGGTTTGCAGGGCAAACAGGCTGCCGAAGATCACCGCACCCATGGCTGAGCCGACGATCTGCCATTTGTTCTCAAAGCGGTTGGCCACCTTGACGAACAACAGCGGGCCCAGCGGGTAGGCGAGGGTGATGATGAAGGCGTAGAGCAGGCTGTGGGTCACGCTGACACCCTGGCCCGAGAGCAAGGCCGGCAGCCAGTTGCCAAAGCCGAAGAAACCGATGGCCTGGAATACATGAAACACGATCAGCATCAAGGCGCGGCGACGGTAGGGCGGCTGCCAGATATCGGCGAAACGGCCAGTGCCCTGCACGCTGATCGCTTCGGGTTCCGGTTCGTCCAGCGGCTTGCCTTGGTCCTTTCGGCAGCGTGCCTCCAGGTTTTTCAGGATCGTGTCGGCCTCTTCGAAGCGTCCCTTTTGTGCAAGCCAGCGCGGTGACTCCGGCAGGCGCTTGCGCAGTTGCCAGATAAACAATGCAAACACTGCACTGCTCAACACCACCCAGCGCCACCCGGCGATACCGAACGGCGCCTGTGGCACCAGCCACCACGACATCAACGCCACGGCCGGTACGGACAGAAACTGGATAAAAAACGCAAAGGCAAACGCCGAACTGCGCATACGTTTGGGCACCAGTTCCGAGAGGTAGGCGTCGATGGTCACCAGTTCGATGCCAAGGCCAATGCCCACCAGAAAGCGCATGCAGATGATGCCCAAGGCCGAGGTTTGAATGCCCATCAACACCGTGGCCACCGTGTACCAGACCAACGCAAAGGTGAAAATCGCGCGTCGCCCGAAGCGGTCAGCGATGGGGCTGAGCAGGCTGGCGCCGAGGAACAGGCCGAGGAACGTGGCCGAGGCGAAAGCGGCTTGGTCCGAGAAACCGAAAACACCTTCGCTGCCGGTATGAAAAATCCCGTCGCTGATCAGGCCAGGGCTGATATAGGCGGTTTGGAACAGGTCATACAGCTCGAAAAAACCGCCGATGGAGAGCAACGCCACCAGGCGCCAAATAGTGGCGACGGCGGGCAGGCGGTCGATGCGGGCGCTGATGTGGGCGGCGCGGGTGGGGTCTGAGACGCAGGCGGCGAGTGGGGGCATGAATAACCTTCAGTTGGGCGAGTTGGAAGCTTCGAGCTTTAAGCCAAACCGCTATTGGGCTTGGGGCTTAACGTGCACAACTGCTTCTCTAATTGTGGCCGTCGAGCGCGAACGTCTTGAAGCCGGCGTGCTGGCTGAGGCGTTGGTAATACGCCGCGATGGCGGGGTAGGGTGGCCGCTCCATGGGTGTCATCTGCCACCGATGTACCGAAAGGCCTATCAAGATGTCAGCGAGGGTGAACTCTTCGCCGGCCACGTAGGCGCCGGTCTTGGTCAACTGTTGTTCTAGCAAGGCCATCTTGTCATTCCAGGCCTGCACACCCGCCTGGATGCGTTGCGGGTCCTGATAGTCCGGGTTTTGACGCACCAGTGCGTGGAACGCATAGCCCCACGAAGGGTTGAGTTCGGTGGCTTGCCAGTCCATCCACTGTTCGACCCGTGCACGCAAGGCGGGCTCAACGGGTAGCAAGTCATGGCGCTGGTAGAGGCCGACAAGGTAGCGGCAGATGGTATTGGACTCCCACAGCACGCCATGGTCGTCGATCAGCACTGGCACCTGGGCGTTGGGGTTCAAGGCGAGGAAATCGGGGGATTGGGTAGGCTTGAAACCGATGCCCCAGTCTTCGCGCACGTAGTCGATGCCCAACTCCTGGCAGGTCCACAGTACTTTTCGCACGTTGATTGAAGAGGTACGACCCAAGATTTTCAGTGAATGGCCCATGGTGCTTCCCTGGCATCTAAGAGAGTGACCAATCTAGCAGGGGCCGGGCACGGCGGCGAGGGTGTGAAGCGGGCACGGCCGAAAATGTGGGAGCTGGCTTGCCTGCGAAAGCGTTGGTTCAGTTGAAGATGCGTTGACTGACCCACCGCCTTCGCGAGCAAGCCCGCTCCCACAGGGGATCTGTGCCAGGCGCTGATTCTGTGGACACTACATGGCCAGCTCTCACATTGATTGCGTTCGGCTCGACGCTCAGGTGCTCTCGCGCACCTGCAACTCAAACCCCATATCCACCACTGGCTTGGCCACCTTGTTGCCCGCCATGATCGTCAGCAGATGCTCTGCTGCCCGACGCCCGATGGCTTCCCGTGGCGTGCTGATGCTGCTCAGGCGCGGCACCATGAATGACGAGGCGGGTAGGTCGTTGAAGCCCAGCACCGCCACACGTTCAGGCACCTTGATGCCATGGCGCAGGGCTTCGAGCAGGGCGCCCTGGGCCAGGTCGTCGTTGCCGAAGAAGATCGCGTCCACATCCGGGTGGGCGGCCAGCAGTTGCAAAAACAGTTCGCCTCCCAGGCCCACGGAGGACGGGCGTGGCGTCAGCAGCTCCAGCGCCGGATCGTACATGCCGGCCTGTTGCAAGGCGCGGCGAAAGCCTTCGCCACGCAGCAAGGTGCGTTGGTCCAGTTGTGCGCCGATATAGGCCAGGCGCTTGCGCCCCCGGGACAGCAAGTGCGCCGCCGCGGTCTCGCCGGCGGCCAGTTGCGAGAAGCCCACACAGTTCACCCCGGCATTGGGGTCCAGATCCATCATGTACACACAGGGCACATTGCTGGCCTCGACCATTCGTCGCGCGCTTTCGGTGCGGTCAAAACCGGTCAGCAACAAACCCCGTGGCTGGTAGGCCATGTAGTTGCGCAGCAGGTCTTCTTCTTCATCGCGCGAATAATGGGAGTTGCCGATCAGTACTTCAAAGCCCTTGGGCCGCAGTACCTGATGGATAGCTTCGAGGGTTTCGATAAACAGCAGGTTGGACAGTGACGGCACCAGCACCACCACCGAATGGCTCTGCGCCGAGGCCAGGGCGCGGGCGGCGGGGTTGACCACGTAGCTCAGTTCGGCGGCGGCCTGTTGCACTTTTTCCACCAGTTCGGTGGCCACGGTGCTGATGCCGCGCAGGGCACGGGAGGCGGTGATCGGGCTGACGCCGGCCAGGCGCGCAACTTCATTGAGGGTAGGGCGGCCCGTCGTGCGGGTATTTTTATCGTTCTTGGAGGTCATCAGGCGGCTTGCCAAACAAAAATCGAGGCACTAAGGTAGCGCTGTCTCCAAAGAGCTGCAAATTCTTGGATAAAGGGTTGCCTGATCCTGTCCAGCTCTTGAAGTCAATCTGTTGGAACGGATGCACGCGTCACTCCATAAAAATGACAAGTCGGCGCGGGAAAAGCCTGTTTTTGCACTAGCCTTACGCTATGCAAAGGTAGCGCTATCTGCGTCCTGAGGTGTTTCATGAGTCAACCTGTTACCGCCCTGGTCATCATGGGTGTTTCCGGCTGTGGCAAGTCCAGCGTCAGCCAAGCCCTGTGCGCCCTTAACGGCGCCACTGCCATTGAAGGCGACAGCTTTCACCCTGCCGCGAACATCGAAAAGATGAGCGCCGGCCACCCCCTCAACGACGACGACCGCGCCGGCTGGCTCGATATCCTGTGCGATGAACTGCGTCGCGCGTTGAAAGCGGGCGAGCATCCTGTACTGACCTGTTCGGCCCTGAAGAAAAAATACCGTGACCACCTGCGCGAAGCTGCGCCGGGCCTGGGTTTTGTCTTCCTGGAGCTGACCCGTGAAGTCGCCGCTGACCGCGTGTCTCACCGCCCCGGCCATTTCATGCCGGCGAGCCTGATCGACAGCCAGTTCGCCACACTTGAATCGCCCAAGGGCGAGCCGCTGACCCTGGCCTTGAACGCCAGTGAAGACAGCGTCGAGGAACTGGCCGCGCAGACCCATACCTGGTGGCGCAAGCACGGCTTTGAACCTACTCATTAATTTTTTGCCGGAAAAGATAGCGCTATCCCCGGCAGGAAGTTCAACACCCGCTTTAATAACAACAACAAACAGGAGAGACCCCCATGTTTGGCATGTCCCACGAGTCTTACCTGCTGCTAGATGCAGTAGTCACTATCATCGGGTTGATCGTACTGATCACCAAGTTCAAGGTGCACCCATTCATTGCACTGATCATCGCGGCCGGTTTCCTCGGCCTGACCTCGGGCATGCCCGTGGACAAGATCATCAAGGCGTTCCAGGACGGTTTCGGCGGGGTGCTCGGCTTTGTCGGCATCATCCTCGCGCTGGGCACGATGCTCGGCAAGATGATGGCCGAGTCCGGCGGTGCCGATCAGATCGCCCAGACCCTGATCCGCGCCTTCGGCAAAGAGAAGGTCCAGTGGGCCATGATGTTCGCCGCGTTCCTGGTGGGCATCCCGCTGTTCTTCGAAATCGGCTTTGTTTTGCTGATCCCGCTGGTGTTTATCGTCGCCCGGCGTACCGGCGTGTCGTTGATCAAGATCGGTATCCCGCTGCTCGCTGGCCTCTCGGCGGTGCACGGCCTGGTGCCACCGCACCCGGGCCCGCTGCTGGCCATCGGCGTGTTCGGTGCCGATATCGGCAAGACCATCCTGTACGGCCTGATCGTCGCACTGCCGACCGCCATCATCGCCGGCCCGATCTTCGGTACGTTCATCGCCAAGTACATCCCGGGCAACCCGTCCCAGGAACTGGTGGACCAACTGGCCCGCGAAACCGATAACAAGTCGCTGCCAAGCTTCAGCATCACCCTGGTCACCGTGCTGCTGCCGGTGTTCCTGATGCTGCTCAAAACCTTTGCCGACATCGCGTTCGCCGAAGGCAACGTGGTACGCAACTGGATGGACATGATCGGCCACCCGATCACCGCACTGTTGCTGGCTTTGCTGTTATCGCTGTACACCTTTGGCCATCGTCAGGGCATCCACTCCAAGCAGATCCTCAAGCTGCTCGACGCCAGCCTTGCGCCAACCGCCGCGATCATCCTGATCATCGGTGCCGGTGGTGGCTTCAAGCAGATGCTGGTGACCAGCGGCGTGGGCGACGTGATCGGCCATATGGCGGTGAACGCGCAGATCAACCCGATCCTGCTGGCGTGGCTGGTGGCGGCGGTGATTCGGATTGCCACCGGTTCAGCGACGGTCGCGACCATTACCGGCGCGGGCATTGTGGTGCCAGTGGTGGGGATGATCCCTGGCGTCAACCGCGAGTTGCTGGTACTGGCGACGGGCGCGGGTTCGTTGATCCTGTCTCACGTCAACGATGCGGGGTTCTGGCTGGTCAAGCAGTACTTCAACATGACCGTGGCCGAGACGTTCAAGACCTGGACGGCGATGGAGACCATTCTGTCGATCGTGGCGCTGATCTTCATCATGTTGCTGTCGTTGGTGGTGTAAGCCACACCCCAAAGCAAGAGTGGGAACTGATCAAATGTGGGAGCTGGCTTGCCTGCGATAGCGGTAGTGAATCCAACACTGCCATCGCAGGCAAGCCAGCTCCCACATTGATTGGGTTTCTTCAGGTAGATCAGGTCAGGCTTTGCTGACCAAGGCATCCGCCCTGAACATCCCGCGAATCCCACGCACGGCCTGGCGAATCCGGTCCTGGTTTTCGATCAGCGCAAAGCGCACATGATCGTCGCCATACTCACCAAAGCCGATCCCCGGCGACACACACACCTTCGCTTCCAATAGCAGTTTCTTGGCAAACTCCAGCGAGCCCATGGCCGCGTACTGCTCGGGAATCTTGGCCCAGACGTACATCGACGCCTTCGGATTCTCCACCATCCAGCCCAGTTCATGCAGGCCCTTGACCAGCACATTGCGACGCTGGCGGTACTGCTCGGCGATGTCCTTCACGCACTGTTGGTCGCCTTCCAGCGCCGCAATCGCCGCCACTTGCAGCGGGGTGAAGGTGCCGTAGTCGTGGTAGCTCTTGATGCGTGCCAGGGCGTTGACCAGTTCAGGGTTGCCCACCATGAAGCCGATGCGCCAACCGGCCATGTTGTAGCTCTTGGACAGGGTGAAAAACTCCACCGCAATGTCCTTGGCGCCGGGCACTTGCATGATCGAGGGGGCTTTCCAGCCGTCGTAGACGATGTCGGCGTAGGCCAGGTCGTGCACCACCAGCACGTCGTACTGCTTGGCCAGGGCGATCACCCGTTCGAAGAAGTCCAGTTCCACACACTGCGCGGTTGGGTTGGACGGGAAGCCGAGGATCATCATCTTCGGCTTGGGGATCGAGCCGCGAATCGCGCGTTCCAGCTCTGCGAAGAAATCCACGCCCGGTATCAGCGGCACCGAACGTACCTGGGCGCCGGCAATCACTGCGCCGTAGATATGAATCGGGTAGCTGGGGTTGGGCACCAGCACGGTATCGCCCTGGTCCAGGGTGGCCAGCATCAAGTGCGCCAGGCCTTCCTTGGAACCGATGGTCACGATAGCTTCGGACTCCGGGTCGATTTCCACCGCGTAACGGTCCTTGTACCAACGCGAAATCGCCCGGCGCAAGCGCGGAATGCCTTTGGAGGTGGAGTAGCCGTGGGTGTCTTCACGCTGGGCGACGGTGACCATTTTCTCCACGATATGAGGAGGCGTGGCGCCGTCAGGATTACCCATGCTCAAGTCGATGATGTCTTCGCCGCGCCGACGCGCAGCCATCTTCAGCTCGGCAGTGATATTGAAAACATACGGGGGGAGTCGATCTATGCGCGCAAAGCGGCGCGGCGAACCTTGGTCTGCCATTGTTGCCTCGAGGTACGTAAGCGCCCGGAACCGTCCGAGCGACGTCGGCCACTGCGGTGGCCTGCGGGGCAGACAATAAGGGCGATGATGGCCAGTTGTCCAGATGCGTAGGAAATTTTTCTACATGGAGTACAACGCGGATATGCCCCTATACTCGATGCGGGTTTGTTCCCTCATAAGAAGGAGACTGTTCGTATGGATCAGCAGACAAAAAAACCGTTGGAGTCACGCCTGGAAGCCGGTAAGGCCCTGGTGATCGCCGGGGTACAAGGGCGATATTCGAAGGCCACCGTTGGCGATATCCCACGGCTGTGGGAGTTGTTCGATACCTGTATCAAGGACATCAAGAAGCGCGTCGGCGGTGTGACCTACGGGGTGTGCCATAACCCGCATCACGGCGAATTCGATTACCTGGCAGGTGTTGAAGTCCCGGCCAAGAAGGACGTGCCGAGCAATTTCGAGGTGATCGAAATTCCGCCACTCAACTATGCCGTGTTCCCCCACTACGGGCCGGTGCAGGCGCTTGAGCAAACCTACGAGCGCATCATGTTCGAATGGCTGCCGCACTCGGGCTACAAGGTCATGGGCGCGGATTTCGAGCGCTATAGCGCGGACTTCGATGCCAGGAAGGGCACGGGGACGGTGGAAATCTGGCTGCCGATCGGGGAGCGGGGCTGACACTGCACCCGATGTCACGTAAACACGACATGCACGCTTAAAAGTCATGTTTACGTGACATTGCCGCTATGGATTAAACCTGAAACTCAACCGGCGCTCATACCCTACGCGACCCTTGTACGCCTCACCGCGATCCACCCATCCCGCCCCCAGATACAACCCCATTGCCGCCAGGTTGTGGGCATCCACCGACAACTCCAACCCCTTGATCTGCGGCCAGGCCTCGCGCGCCACGGCGGGCAACGCCTGCAAACACATCTTGCCGTATCCACGCCCCTGCTGATGTCGGTCTACCTGTAGCGCGTGGAGTGTGGCGCTGTGTTCATCGGCCCAATGAGGCAGGCACGGTGGTCGCTTGAGCAGCAGGAACGCCACGGGAAGGTCGTCGACCAACAGCGCGAAGCCCTTGACCCCAGGACTCGGGTTGGCGAGCAGGGTATTGAGGGCGCAATACATATCACCGCAAAACGGCAGTTGTTCAGGGTGAACTTCGATGGCGCCGACTTGCTGTTGTTGCACAGCGTTCAGCGCCTCGTAAGCAACGAGGCGGGTTGGCATGGGACTATCCGAACGGCTGCAAGAGAAGTGGCAGTTTATCGGGTTTGAGCCACGGGAAATTATTTTTCAGGGGGATGTCGATTTCCCTCGGGGCCATTCGACTAAGGGTGTCTTCCGTGATTTTCCACCCCAAGGAGTCATCGCCATGAGCACTGCAATCAAGAGCCTGATCGAGCAATGGAAAGACGCCGTTGTCAGTCGCGATATCGACCAGATTGTCAGCTTTTACGCCGACGATATCGTCTCGTTCGACGCCGTAACCGCTCTGCAATTCAAGGGCAAGGCGGCCTATCGCGCGCATTGGGAGGCGTGCATGGAGTACTGCCCCGGCCCCGGCATCTTCGAGTTTCATGAGCTGCATGTCGTCGAAGCGCCAGACAGCGCATTCGCCCACTGGCTGGCCCACTGCGGCGGTGCCGGGCCGGACGGTGAGGTGAAGGCTTGCTGGATGCGTGTCACCGCCGGCTACCAGCGCATCGATGGCCAATGGAAGGTGGTGCACGAGCACTGGTCGGCGCCGTTTGATATGCAAAGCGGCACGGCGTTGTTCGACCTGAAACCTTGAGCACCGCGAACTATAGTCAGTAGTCCGAAAACGGAGAACGCCATGAAATACCTGTGCCTGATCTACAGCAACGAACAGGCGTTGCACACCTCGCCCGACAGCCCCCATGACTCGGAATGTCTGGCCTACGCCGAGGCCATCCAGGCCAGCGGGCGCATGCTGGCCTCCGAGCCGCTGGAGTCGGTGACCAGCGCCACCACCGTGCGCATGCGCAACGGCAAGCTGTCGATCACCGACGGGCCGTTTGCCGAAACCAAGGAGCAGCTCGCCGGGTTCTACCTGATCGACGCCAAGGACCTCAATGAAGCGCTCCAGGTGGCTGGCGGCATTCCGGCGGCCCGGGTCGGCAGTGTGGAAGTGCGCCCCGTGCGCCAATTGAATCTCTCAACACAATAATCAAAAGACGTGAGGAGGTTTCCCGTGAACACTCAACCCGCCCAATTTGAACTGTCCATCAGCCGCTTGATCGATGCGCCGCGCCGCCGGGTGTTTCGCGCCTGGACTGAGCCAACCCTGCTGCAACAATGGTGGGGCCCCCACGGCATGACCACCCCTGAATGCGAGATGAACCTGTGGGTCGGCGGCTTGTTCCGCACCTTGATGCGTGCGCCCGATGGCAGCGAGTTCCCGACCCAGGGCGTGTTCCTGGAAATCGATGCGCCCAACCGCCTGGTGTTTACCGACGCGTTCATGCCGGGTTGGGTGCCTTCGGGCAAGCCGTTCATGAGCGCCGAAGTCACCTTTGAGGAGGTCGGCGAAAAGACGCTCTATACCGCCCGCGCCATGCACTGGAGTGCCGAGGACAAGCAGGTCCACGAAGCCATGGGCTTTCATGACGGCTGGGGCCAGAGCCTGGACCGCCTGGTGAAGTTGGTGACCGAGGACATGGTCGATTGACCCAGCAGATCGACGCTATTTACCGCCGCGAATCACGCCGCGTGCTCGCGACGTTGATTCGTGTGCTGGGTGATTTCGACTTGGCCGAGGAGGCGCTGCACGAAGCATTTTTTGTCGCCCTGCAGCGCTGGCCCGAGGATGGCGTGCCGGATAATCCACGGGCGTGGCTGGTGTCCACCGGTCGCTTCAAAGCCATCGACCGCCTGCGTCGGCAGTCGCGTTTTACCCCGTTATTGGAAGAGCAGGCCGAGGCGTTGGAGGTCGCGCCTTGGAGTGATGAAGACGTGGAAGACGACCGCCTGCGCCTGATGTTCACTTGCTGCCACCCAGCGTTGGCAGCCAATGCCCAGGTTGCGCTGACCTTGCGCGAGATCTGCGACCTGAGCACCGAGGCCATCGCTCACGCTTTTCTTGCCACGCCCACCACCATTGCCCAACGCATCGTGCGCGCCAAGGGCAAGATCCGTGAGGCGAAAATTCCGTATCAAGTGCCGTCCCGCGCCGAATTGCCCGAACGATTGGACAGTGTGCTGCGGGTGATTTACCTGGTGTTCAACGAGGGCTATTCGGCGTCAGCGGGTGCCGACCTCACCCGTGAGGACCTGACCTTGGAGGCCATTCGCCTGGGGCGTTTGCTGCTGGAGTTGCTGCCCGAGCCGGAAGTCATGGGCTTGCTGGCGTTAATGTTGCTGCACGAGTCGCGTCGGCCTGCCCGCACTTCTGCCAGCGGCGAACTGGTGCTGTTGGACGCTCAGGATCGTACGCTTTGGGACAGGGCCTTGATCGCTGAAGGCTGCGCATTGGTGGAGCAGGCGCTGATGACGCCACGCTTCGGGCCGTATTGCTTGCAGGCTGCGATTGCCGCCGTGCACGCCGAGGCGCCCAGCGCAGGGGAAACCGATTGGCGGCAGATTGTCGGGCTCTACGATGTATTGCTCAGGTCTGTGCCGTCGCCGGTGATCGAGTTGAACCGTGCGGTAGCGGTGGCGATGGAGCAGGGGCCGTTGGCGGGGTTGGTGCTGGTAGACAATCTTTTGCAGCGCGGTGAGTTGCAGGACTACCACTTGGCGCATTCGGCGCGTGGGGAGTTTTGCCGGCAGTTGGGGCGGTTTGACGAAGCCCGCAGCGCGTACGAAAAAGCGCTGTCGCTGACGCAACAGGCGCCAGAAAAACGCTTCATCACGCGGCGTCTCGCCGAACTCAATTCCTCCAGGCAGTGACGATCCAAATGTAGGAGCGAGCTTGCTCGCGAAAAACTCACAGACGCCACGTTTCTTCAGGAAGCACGCGTTATCGTTGACGTTCTTCGCGAGCAAGCTCGCTCCTACAGGCTCATTCCAGCATCTTGCCCAGCAACCAGCTCCCCGCAGGCCCCGGCGGCTGGTGCCGGGACCACAGCGCATCCACCGCCACCGAACGCGGCCAACTGCGCACCTTGAGTTCAACCAACTGGTTGCCGCCAAAGCGCTCCACCAGCCAGCGTGGAATCGGTGCCCAGCCAAACCCCAGTTGTGCCATCTCCATCAGCATCAGGTAACTCGGCGCCGACCATACTCGCTGCGTACCGCGGTTTTCATTGGGGCTGATGATGCTCGCCAAACGCAACTCCCGGTGTTGTTGCAAGGTGTGCGGGTGAACCTTGTCCAGGGTCGCCAATGGGTGTCCAGGCGAGACAAACAGCGCGATCTCCGTGCGCTCCTCCACCGTGGAGAAGGAAAGGTCCGGCGGGTAGGCTTCTTGTTTCTCGATAAACGCGATCTGCGCCCGGCCACTTTGCACCAGTGCGATCAAGTCTTCGCATTCCGCGATCAGGCATTCCAGCTCAAGGTCCGGGTAGCGTTGCTCGAAGGCCGTGAGGGCGACCTCGAATCGATCGGATTGGTAAGTATCGGACATGGCGAGACTCAACTTCGGCTCCAGGCCTTGCGATAACTGACTGGCTGCCAGCTCCAGGCGGCTACTGGCTTCCAGCACTTGCTCAGCCCTTTGCAGCAACACTTGCCCCGCCGGCGTGAGGGTCGGCTTGCGGCTGCTGCGGTCAAACAGCACCACGTTCAGGTCAATCTCAAGGCTGGCCACTGCCGCGCTCACGGTGGACTGGCTTTTGCCCAGCTTGCGCGCCGCCGCGGAAAACGAGCCTTGGGTGGCAGCCTGGACAAACGCCTGAAGCACTTCATGGGAGGCCATGACTATCGCCTTGATCGATGGTTATTGGTTATGAAGTATCGATACAAAGCCTGATCATGGCAACCATCGTCACTCACGGAGCCGGGTCATGACCCCTACCAAATCCTTTACTGAACGCGTGTTTCAAGCCCTTGGTTTCGAAGGGCTGGCCTTATTGATTTGCACGCCGCTGTTGGTGTGGATCACCGGCCGGCCGGCGCTGGAAATGGGCGCAGTGACCCTGGGCATCAGCCTGTTGGCACTGAGCTGGAACGTGGTGTTCAACAGCCTGTTCGACCGCCTTAAAACCCGCCTGCAACTGGCCAACGGTGGTTGGACCCGTGTGCTGCACGCGCTGTTGTTTGAAGGCGGCCTGATTCTCTTGGCAGTGCCGTTGATTGCCGCCTTGATGAAGATCAGCCTGCTGGAAGCCTTCATCCTCGACATTGGCGTGTTGCTGTTCTTCCTGCCGTACACCTACGTGTACCACTGGGGTTATGACGTGCTGCGTGAGAAATTCGCCGGTAAAACCCCAGTTACCCCGTAGGCGTGCGTCGCTCATAGGAACATCCCGCCCGATGCCTCGATCCGCTGGCCGGTGATCCAATGACTGCCATCGGCCAGCAAGGTCGAAATCGCCCCGCCAATATCGTCCGGCAAGCCAGCGCGGCCCAGGGCGGTGTTATTGGCAACCATCGCATTCACATCGGTGTTATCGCGTACCGCGCCGCCGCCGAAGTCAGTGGCAATCGCGCCCGGTGCCAGGGTGTTCACGGTAATACCCCGTGGGCCCAGCTCTTTAGCCTGGTAGCGCGACAAGACTTCCACCGCGCCTTTCATGGACGCGTAAGCGGCATAACCCGGCAGGCTGAAGCGCGCCAGGCCGCTGGAGACATTGATAATGCGCCCGCCATCGCTGATCAGCGGCAACAGTTTTTGCGTGAGGAAAAACGGTGCCTTCACATGGATCGCCACCAACTGGTCGAACTGGGCTTCGGTGGTTTCGGCAAAGCTTGCGTAGGTGCCAACCCCGGCGTTGTTGATCAGGAAGTTGAAATGTTCCTGGGCGAACACATCCTTGAGCAGGGTGCCGATCTGGCCAACGAATGCATCGAAGGTTGCGCTCTGGCTGACGTCCAGTTGCAGCATGGCGGCGCGACCGCCCAAGGCCTCTACCTGGGCAACCACGGCTTGGGCTTCAGCCGCTGCGCTGTGGTAAGTGCCGATGATGTCGATGCCCTGCGCAGCCAGGTGCAGGGCGGCGCTTTTACCCAGGCCACGGCTGGCGCCAGTGATGAGTGCGATTTTACGGGTCATGGTGCAGTCCTCGAATGGGGTGAGTGGGACTGAGTGTATTTGTCCGGCCATAACGTGATAAACAGGCTGATATCGGAATCACTGGCCGGATAAGGCGAACAATCTAATGAACAAGCTTGAGTTGCTGCGCACCTTCGTACGCGTTACTGAGTTGTCGAGCTTTACCCAGGCCGGTCAAAGTCTGGGCTTGCCGCGCTCTACGGTCTCCGAGCATGTGCAGGCGTTGGAGGAGTTGCTCGGCGCACGGCTGTTGCAACGCACCACGCGCAAGGTGCAGGCGACCCAGGATGGTCGTGTGTTGTATGAGCGCAGCAAGGATCTGCTGGCGCATATGGAAGAGCTGGAAGGTTTGTTCCGTCAGGACGAAACCCAATTGGCCGGGCGCATACGGGTGGACATGCCCAACGTCATGGCGCGGGGCTTGATCTTGCCGAACTTGCCCACGTTCATGGCGCGCCATCCTCTGATCGACATGGAGATCAGCGGTTCGGACCGCCAGGTGGACATGATCGCCGAAGGTTTTGATTGCGTGGTGCGCGTCGGCGCCCAGCCCGATCAAACCGTGGTAGCGCGGCGGGTGTGCAGCATGCCGATGGTCAACTGCGCGAGCGCGGCGTACCTGCAACGGTATGGCGTGCCCGAAACCCTGGCAGACCTGGCGCATCACCAGTTGGTGCATTATGTGCGGCCGCTGGGCGCACGCTCGGCCGGGTTCGAATACATGGTGGGCAACAAGGTGCAGCGGCTGCCGATGGCAGGCCGGGTGACGGTCAACAGCACCGACGCCTATCAATCGGCGTGCCTGGGCGGGTTTGGCATCACCCAGGTGCCGCAGCTCGGGATACGCGACTTATTGGCCAGCGGCGAGTTGGTGGCGGTGCTGCCCGACTACCAAGCGCCGCCCTTGGATGTGTCGTTGCTGTACGCCGGCCAGCGGCATCTGCCGTTGCGAGTGCGGGTGTTCATGGACTGGTTGACCGCCACCCTGCAAGCTCATCTTTAACGGCGTGCCGACAACTGCTGGGGCGCCAGAAACGCGTCGTGGAAGTAATCCCGGAACGCTTGCATCGCTGGGGTAAACGCGCGCTCGCGGTGCCAGGCCAGGCCGACGCTCATGGGGGTGACCGGGTCGGTCACGGTCAGGGTTTCGATGCGTTTGCCTTCCAGGGACCAGGGCCGGTGTACCAGGTCTGACAGGATCGCCACGCCGCTGCCGTTGGCAACCATGCTGCGCACCGCCTCCACTGAGCTGGTGCGCAGCCGCACCTTGGGCGTTTGCCCGGCCTGTTCCCAGTAGCGCATGGCGCTGTGTTCGGCTTCGTCGACGGTGAGCAAAATGTAGGGTTCTTGGGCCACGTCGGCCAGGCTCACGGCACCGCGTTCGCACAATGGGTGATGGCTGGGCAGCCACAGGCGGCGCTCGGAGTTGAACAGAATTTCCGAGACGATATCCGTGTGGGTGAGGTTGGCAGTGAGCACCACAGCCATGTCGAACTGGCCGTCGAGCAGGCCCTGTTCGATGGCCTGGCGCTCCTGTTCGAACACCTCGATGGTCACGTCCGGATGCCAATGCTCCATGCGCTGTAAATGGTGCGGCAGGAAATAACCCAGCACGGTGTAGCTGGCCGCCACCCGCAGCACGCCGCTGGCGCGGTAGTCCGGCAACGGGCTGTTGAGGGCATCTTCCACGCTGCGCACAATCACATAGGCACGGTTGAGAAAATGCCGCCCGGCATCGGTGAGGTTCATGCCTTGGGCCGAGCGCACGAACAACTGCACGCCGAGCATGGCTTCCAGCTCCTTGATCGCTGTGGTCACCGCCGATTGGGAAATATTCAGATGAATTGCTGCCTGGGAAATCTGGCCGATTTCCGCAGTGGCGACGAAATAGCGAACCTGGCGCAAGGTTAAAGACATATCGCACTCTGCTTATTGATCGATCCCACGCTCTGCGTGGGAATGCCTCTTGTGGCGCTCCGCGTCACGGTCTCAAGTGCGGACGCAAAGCGTCCATGGCTGCATTCCCACGCAGAGCGTGGGAACGATCTGGGGTCGAGGATAAAAAGCTATCTGATTTTCAGAAGATGGGCCATCTGATAATAGATCTTCCCAAGGGGTCAAGCCCCGGCCTACTTTGCGGGCATCACCTTTGGCGGAGCGACCCTGATGCAGGCAGTGGATTTCAATTCAGACATGGGCGAAAGCTTTGGCCCCTGGACCATCGGCGACGGCGTCGACGCAGAGCTGATGGGCTATATCAGCTCGGCCAATATCGCCACCGGCTTTCACGCTGGCGATCCGGGCACCATGCGCCGCACCGTCGAGCGCGCCAAGCAACTGGGTGTGGCCATCGGCGCGCACCCAGGCTTTCGTGACCTGGTGGGTTTCGGTCGCCGGCATATCAACGCACCGGCCCAGGAACTGGTGGACGACATGCTCTACCAGCTCGGTGCCCTGCGTGAAATGGCTCGTGCCCAAGGCGTGACCCTGCAACATATCAAGCCTCACGGCGCGCTTTACATGCACCTGGCCCGTGATGAAGAGGCCGCCCGGCTGTTGGTGCAGAACCTGCAAATCATTGAGCCCACGCTGATGCTGTACTGCATGCCCAACTCAGTGATCTGGCGCATCGCCAAGGAACTGGGGCAGCCGGTGGTGCGCGAGTTCTATGCCGACCGTGAATACGACCTGAGCGGCTCCATCGTGTTTACCCGCAATGTGCGGGCGCTGGCCCCAGCCACAGTGGCCGCCCGGGTCTTGCGTGCGTGTCAGGCCGGCCTGGTACGTACCGTCGAAGGCGAAGACCTTGCGATCGAATTCGATTCCATCTGCCTGCACAGCGACACCCCTGGCGCCCTGGATCTGGTGGAGGCTACCCGTGAAGCCTTGGACCAGGCGGGTATCGACGTCAGAACACCCCGATAAGATCCAACCCTTACTTTTTTGCCTGCCTTTCTACAAAGATTCCAAGAGGAACAGACATGGCTGAAACGTCCCCCATCCGCTATAGCTTCGGCGGTGATGAACATCTGTTTGCCGAGGTCAGCGACAGCATGTCCCTGGAGGCTTTTTTCAAGGGCATGGCGGTGACCCGCGCCGTGGAGCGCCTGGCACTGGAAGGCGTACTGGATGTGTGCCTGGCCAATGCATCCTTCCAGATTCGCTTCGACCCTGACCGCATCGCCCCTCACGCGCTGCTCGACGCCGTGCAAAGCGCCGAAGCCCAGGCCGTGGCCGAACGCACCTTGCGCACGCGCATCATCGAAATCCCAGTGCTCTATAACGACCCCTGGACCCACGAAACCCTGATGCGTTTTCGTGACCGCCACCAAGACCCCAGCGGCACAGACCTGGAATACGCGGCACGCATCAATGGCCTGGCCGACGTGGACGCGTTCATCGCCGCCCACAGTGGCGCGCCGTGGTTTGTGTCGATGGTCGGCTTTGTCGCGGGCTTGCCGTTCATGTTCCAGATGGTCGAACGCGAGCGGCAATTGCAGGTGCCCAAATACCTGCGGCCACGCACCGACACACCGAAACTGACCCTGGGCCATGGCGGTTGCTTTGGCTGTATCTACTCAGTGCGAGGGGCGGGCGGTTATCAGATGTTCGGCGTTACCCCGGCACCGATCTACGACCCGGCGCAGCAGTTGGCGTACCTCAAGGAGCACATGGTGTTCTTCCGCCCTGGCGATATCGTGCAGTTCAAGCCGATGGACCGCGAGGCATATGACCTGGCGGTCGCCGAGGTGGACGCCGGGCGTTTCGACTTGCGCATTCGCCCGGTGGAGTTTTCCCTGGATGCCTTTCTCGCCGACCCCATCGGCTATCCGAAAACCCTGCAGGAGGCGCTGGCATGATCAAGGTCCTCAAACCCGGCCTCGCCACCTCCGTGCAGGACCTGGGCCGCGAAGGTTATTACCATTTAGGCATCCCACCATCGGGGGCGCTGGACCAATACGCGTTGAGTGCGGCCAACCACCTGGTGGGCAATCCCGTGGGCGCGGCGGGCCTGGAATGCACGCTGATCGGGCCGGCGCTGGAGTTCCAGCAGGACGCGCTGGTGGCCTTGAGCGGCGCCTTGATGTCGCCGCGCCTGGACGGTGAAGTGGTGCATCAGGACACCGCCTTTGCCGTACGCGCCGGGCAGGTGCTGCGGTTCGAGTTTCCCAAGGCCGGCGCACGCACCTACCTCGCCGTCGCCGGCGGTATCGACGTGCCGTTGGTGCTCGGCAGCCGCTCCACCTACACCCTCGGCGCCCTCGGCGGGTTTAATGGCCGACGCTTGCAGGAGGGCGATCAATTGCCGATCGGTAGCGCCAGCGGTACCGGGCGTGCGGGCAACAGCTTGCCGATGGCGTTGCGGCGTTCGGTCGGCGGCGATGTGACGTTGCGGGTGGTGCCGGGGCTGTATTACGAACGCTTGAGCTTGGAGGCCAAAAGCAGCTTTTTTGCCGAGCCGTGGACGGTCGGCTCCGAGGCCGATCGCATTGGCTATCGCTTCAAGGGCGGCAGCGCGTTGAGCTTCCAGCCGCGGGAACAGCCGTTTGGCGCCGGCTCCGATCCTTCCAACATCGTGGACAGTTGCTACCCGATTGGCTCGATTCAAGTACCGGCGGGGCTGGAGCCGATTGTGCTGCACCGCGATGCGGTGTCGGGCGGTGGCTACGCGATGATTGGCACGGTGATCAGCGCCGACCTGGACTTGATCGGGCAAATGCAGCCCAACCAGCGAGCGGGGTTTGTGGCGGTGAGTCTGGAGGAGGCTTTGGAGGCGCGGCGGTTGTACAAGAAGCGGCTCAGAGCGATGACGGGACTCTTCAATCACTGAACATACGCTTAACCCCTGTGGGAGCTGGCTTGCCTGCGATAGCGGTGGGTCAGCTTGCATTGTCTTGGCTGATACACCGCAATCGCAGGCAAGCCAGCTCCCACAGCAGGGGCTTATTTCAATTTGAAAATTTGCGGAATGCCCACCGCCCAGCGATCAGGGTGAAGGTTGCGACCAAGGCCACCAGTATCCAGAAGCCTTCCGGGTCTTGGGACAGGGGCACCCCACCCACATTCATGCCAAAAAAACCGGCAATGATGTTGATCGGCAGCGCCAGCACCGTCACCACTGTGAGGGTAAACAATGTGCGGTTGCTCTGTTCATTGAGGTTGGCGGCGATCTCTTCCTGCAACAGTTTGATGCGTTCGCCCAGGGCGGTCAGGTCGTTGATGATCAGCGCAAACTCTTCGGTAGATTTGCGCAATTCCTTCACGTCTTCCTTTTGCAGCCATTGCGGCGGGCGATTGAGCAGGCGCAGCAGCGAGCCCGGCTCCAAAGCCAGCAGGCGTTGCAGGCGCACCAGCACGCGGCGGGCGGCGCCCAGTTCGGCACGGTTGGTGGACAGGCGCGAAGACAACAGCTGATCCTCGATTTGGTCAACGCTGATGCTGGTCTTGCGCACGATCTGCGTCAGCACTTCGCCCTGGTCGCGCAGCAGGTGCACCAACAGCTCCAAGGGGGAGCGAAAGTGTTCGCCGGCCTTCACCGACGAGCGCAATTTATCCACCGAGTGCAACGGCTGCAGGCGTGCGCTCACCAGCAAGCGGCTGCGCGCGCACACCCACAGCGTGGAAATATCCGACGACACCATGCTGCTGAAGTTGAACACCACATCGTTGACCACGGCCAATAAGGCCGAGTCCACATGCTCGATGCGCGTGGAGCGTGAGCCTTCATGCAAGGCTTCAAAAAACTCTTCTGGCAATGACAGATGCGCCTGCATCCAGCGCTCGCAGGCGGCGTGCGCCAGGTTCAGGTGCAGCCACAGGAATTCGTCCGGGTCTGGCGGTTGCTGCAAGGCGGCGAGGGCGGTGGCGGAATCAATTTGCTGGCCTTTCTCGCCGGGGCGAAAACGAAAACCGTAAAGCAGGCCAAACAGATCGGAATCCTGATGGCCGTGGTCGATGCTGTGGTTCATGGCGACTCGCAGAGAAAGGGCCTGTAGGACGTTTCACAGGTTCCTGAGCGAATCATTGCAAGGCGGTATGACGGTTATGTGACGGTTTGAGGCACGCATAAAAAAACGCGCCACCCGAAGGTGGCGCGTTTTTTCAAGGTTCAACTCAGGTGTCTTGCTTGTTTTCCAGCACGGCACCGGTCTTGGCGTCGAGCTTCACATCCCATTTCTTGCCGGTAGTGTCGGTCAGGTCCACTTCGTAGACCAGCTTGCCAGCTTCGTGATCCAACTCGGTATCGTTGATGGTAGCGCCGGCATGTTGGGCGACGGCGGCGGCGTTGAGCTTTTCGAACGCCATCACTTCACCGGTCTTGAGCAGGCTGGGAATCTGGTCCGGACGAACATCAGCCTGGGCCAGGCCGGCGGTCAAAGTCAGGGCAGTAGCAGCGAACAGGGCAGTCAAGGTTTTCATGGTGTATGTCCTTCTTAGGTTGAGCTGTTTAAGTGGCGCCAGATTAACCAGCGCAACTTAACTCAGCCTTAATGGCTCACTGACACCAACGCTTTTAGTACTTATGGTCGTTGAGCAGGTCCTGCACGCTGGACGACGGCCAGCGCTTGTAGAACTTCAACAGCTCGGCGGCGCGGTTGGTAAAGATGCCATCGACGCCGGCCTTCATGACCTTCTCGAAGTCCACCGGCTCATCCACGGTATACACATGCACCAGCAGGCCCTTGTCGTGGGTCAGCTTGTTCATTTCCGGCTTCACCAGGTCGGTGTAGCTCTGGTCGCCGTGGTCGGTCAGCTCAGCCGACGGGCCGGTTCCGATGGCGCCGAGGCTTTTGGCCTCATCGACCCACTTTTCGAATTCGGCGGCGTCTTTGGGCTCTTGCTTGGCGTAGTAGGCGGCCTTGGTGGCTTCGCCAGACTCGGCGAAGGTCACTTTGGATTTGGGCTCGATGCTGCCTTCACCCACCCACAACAGCAGGATTTTCGGGGTGTTGGGCATTTCTTTCTGCAGCTCTTTGAGGCTGGCGGTTTCGAAGGTTTGCAGCACCACGCGGCCCTTGCCTTGGCCGACACCGGTGTTGCTCTTGCCCAGCTTGGAGCCGGCGGAGCTCAGCCAGCCTTTGTCGAGCAGCTTGTTTTTCAGGTCGGCTTCGATACCGGGGAACTGCTTGGGCTCCTTGGTCTCGATGTACAGGCCGGGTTTGTGCGAGGGGTTGCCTTCGGCGATCTTGATGATGTCGTCCAGGCTCAGGATTTTCAGGCCAACGAAACCAGGGCGCGCGCGGTCCGGGTAGGCGGCGTTGAACCAGCTGCCGGCGTCGAGGGTTTGCAGTTCTTTCCAGGTGAACTCGTTGGCAGGCGCGTCTTTGCGCTCGGGGAACTTGGTGGCGACGTCGGTGGTGCGCTGCAGGTTGTTGTCGTGCAGGGCGAACAGTACGCCGTCCTTGCTGCGTTGCAAGTCCAGTTCCAGGTAGTCGGCGCCCAGGTCGCGTGCAACCTTGTAGGCAGCGGCGGTGGATTCAGGTGCGTCGTAGGAAGCGCCACGGTGAGCGATCACGGCAGGATAGGGGATGCCTTCGTTTGTCGCCAATTCGGCCGGGCTGACCGGTTCGGCAGCCTGTGCCTGGCCAAGGCCGAGCATCAACGCCAGCAGCAAGGCGCTTTTGGAAAACGTGACAGGCATATGCGAAGTCCTTTCGTGGAGGTAACTTTGAGAAGGTGTCCTTTTTAACAATTGATTGCGAACGGCGCTATCACCAAACCGACATTAACGTGCGCACCGGCCAATTTTGTCGACTTTTTTGCAGGGCGTTGCAGTATTCTTACGGGTAGCTGCCCCGTCAGAGGGCGGTATTTTCTGCCACGCGTGTAAACCATCTTTCCAGTCCCTGTGGGACTTTTCAGTGAGGTTTACCATGCGCATCACTTCAGAGCTTATCTGCCAGGCCGCCGACCAACTCCAGGGATTTGTCGGCCTCAACCGCAAGACCGGCCAGTACATCGTACGTTTCAGCGAAGACTCATTCGGCATGGACGTGGCCGATGACGGCATCATCCCCACGGCCGAGTTCGTCTGGCTGCCGGCCGCCGACCACACCATGACCCTGTGCCGAGCGCGCCTGCAGTTGTTGCTCGACCAGAATATCGACGAACGCATCAACATCACCGAGCCGCTGCGTGTGTATATGCGCCGGGTAGAGATCCCGCAGATCAGCGCGTTGCGTAGTTTGGTGAGCTGAGCGTCCGCGATTGCTAACGATGACGAGCAAATGTGGGAGCTGGCTTGCCTGCGATAGTATCACTGCGGTTTCACTGCATCACCGAGGTGTCTGCATCGCCGGCAAGCCAGCTCCCACCGGGTTCGGTGATTCAAGTGGAGAAGGTGTAGGCCCGCTCTACCTTGCATACCCGTGTGTGAAACGCCTCATACCAGGTGGCCCGCCCTTGCTCGCGCACCTGCCGATGCTCGGCCTGCTGTTTCCAGGCCAGTATCGCCGCCTCACTGGCCCAGTAGGACACGGTAATCCCCAGTCCATCCTCCCGCGCCGATTCCACCCCAAGGAACCCCGGTTGTTGCCTGGCCAGTTCCAGCATGCGTGTGGCGGCCTCGCCATAACCCAGGTCGGCGCCGGTGCGCAGCGAGCTGAAAATTACCGCGTAATAAGGTGGGGCGGGTGTCTTGGCGATCATACCGATACCTCCTGGCAGGCCTCGAGCAGCGCAATCGCCAGCGGCGGCGTGATGCCCTTGAGTGCGGCGCGTTCGGGCTGGAACAGGGTGGCGACGAAGAACGGGTGGTCGAGCAGTTCCACCGCGCGCAGATCGCCCGCCGAATCGTGGCCGGTGGGAATCAGGTTGGCGTCCAGCAGGGCGTCGGCAAAGGCGGGGTTGATGCCGTAGCGGCAACGGTAACCCTCGTGGATGTCCAGGCGGCCGTAGGCCTGGGCAATGCGCGTGTACGGGGCCAGGCGTACGGTGTCGCTCACCTCCACCAGGGAGCAGTTCAGCGGCGTGATGACAGCGCGTTCAGCATCCGGCATTAATTCGCCGTGCTGGGCATCGGCCCAGCCGAGCACATGGCGGGCATATTCCAGCACGGCATGTTGAAAACCGCCGCAGGTACCGAGGAAAGGGCGACCTTGTTCGCGGGCAAAACGTATCGCCCGTAAGGCGCCGTCGACATCGCGATAGGGGCTGCCGGGCACGCACCAGAAACCGTCGAAGTCGCTCAGGGCAGAAGTGGAGGTGAGGGTGTCGGTGGCCAGCCATTGCACTTGGACGTTCAGGCCCAGAACGTCGGCGGCCTGTTGCAGGGCCATGGGAATGGCCTGGTGGGCGGTCACATCGGGGTTGTAATCACCGATCAGGGCAAGGTGCAGCGCGGGGGTTGGCATCATGTACGTCCATGACTTGTGGTGGGGTGATACCCACTATAGATTGGCGCTCACGCAATCAATATTGGCGTTTGCCCATATGTTCAATGCAGTCACGCACTATCAAATCGACTACGCCGACCTGTCGTTGATCCTGGCCCTGGTGCGCGGCGGTACCCTGGCGCGGGCGGCGGCGCTGCTGCGGGTCGATGTATCCACGGTGTTCCGTGCGGTGCGGCGGCTGGAGGCGGCGCTGGGCCAGACCCTGTTTGAAAAAAGCCGTGCCGGTTATTTGCCCACCAGCCTGGCGAGCAACCTGGCCCAACAGGCCGAGCGTGCCGAGCAGGCGCTGGAGGCGGCGCGTATTGGCGTGGAGCAGGGCGGTGAAGTGATCAGCGGTACCGTGCGCCTGACCTGCACCGACTCGGTGTTGCAAGGTTTGCTGTTGCCGGCCCTCGCGCAGTTCATGCCGGCCTACCCGGCGTTGACCCTGGAACTGAGCACCTCCAATGACTTCGCCAACCTCAGCCGCCGCGATGCGGATATCGCCCTGCGCCTGACCAAGACGCCGCCAGCGCATCTTGTCGGACGTTGCCTGGGGGCGGTGACCTATCAGGTGTGTGCCAGTGCCGACTATGCGCGCCTGCACCCAGACCATGAGTGGGCCGACCTGGCCTGGATCGCGCCGGACGATTTTTTACCCGATCACCCCACCGTCATCTGGCGCCGTGAGCATTTGCCGGGCGTGCGTCCCCGTTATCGGTGCAACAGCATGCAGTCGGTGACCGAATTAGTGCGCGCGGGGTTGGGCGTGGCGGCGCTGCCGGAGTTTCTGATGGGCGATGGCCTGCAACCGCTGGGCCCTGCGCTGGCAGGGCACGATACGGCGCTGTGGTTGTTGACGCGGCCTGATTGCCGGGCGTTACGCTCGGTGGTGACGCTATTTGATGAACTGGGGCGGCATGTGCGCTGGCTGCGAAGTTAACCTGCAGACAGCCAGCGCCAATGGCTCAGCGATTGCCCCGCTCATTGGCAAACGCACTTACCGCTTGTACTGCTTCGCCGGTGCCTTCGCGAATCTGCAGGATCACCGTGCCGGCCTGGTTGGCCAGTTCCACACCCTGGGCGGCGCGGTCGCGGGTGGCGTCCATGCTGTCGATGGCTTGGCGGGTTTCGTCCTGGATCATGGCGATCATGCCGGAGATTTCGGCGGTGGAGCCGCTGGTACGCGCCGCCAGTTGCCGCACTTCATCGGCCACCACGGCAAAGCCACGGCCCTGCTCGCCGGCGCGGGCGGCTTCAATGGCGGCGTTGAGGGCGAGCAGGTTGGTCTGGTCAGCAATGCCGCGAATGGTATTGACGATGGCGGTGATCTGTTGCGAGCGTTCGCCGAGTTTGGCGATCAGTTGCGAAGAGGTGTCGATATCCACGGCAATTTCGCGCATGCCGCTGGCGGTTTTCTGAATCACCTCGGCGCCTTTTTCCGCCATCTCCTGGGTGTTCAACGACAGGTGGTAAGCCTGGGCGGCGCTCTGTGCGTCAGCGGCATGCTGTAGCACGCGGGCGGTGACATCCGAGGCGAACTTCACCACTTTGCACAGGCGCCCGCTGGCGTCGTACACCGGATTGTAGTTGGCTTCCAGCCACACGACCTGGCCGTGTTTGTCCACCCGCTCGAACTGGCCATTGAACAGTTCGCCCTGGTTCAAGCGCTTCCAGAACTCGCTGTAGGCCGCACTGTTGGCCAGCTCGGGCGTGCAAAACAGGCGGTGATGCTTGCCCTGAATCTGCGCCAGGCTGTAGCCCATGCGCTGCAGGAAATTGCCGTTGGCGGTGATGATGGTGCCGTCGAGGTTGAACTCAATCATCGCCATGGCGCGGTCGATGGCTTCGAGCTTGGCGTTGGCTTCGCTTTCGGCTTGCAGGCGCGGGGTGACGTCCATGGCGTATTTCACCACTTTGATCACATTCCCCGCTTCATCCCGTACCGGGTTATAGCTGGCTTCCAGCCACACCGAGGCGCCGTTGGCACCTACTCGTTCAAAAGTGCCCGACTGGAATTGGCCGTTGCGCAAGTGCGTCCACAGCTGGTTGTAGTCCGCGCTGCGGGCGAACGCCGGGGTACAGAACATCCGATGGGGCTGGCCCAGGATCTGTTCGGCGCGGTAGCCCATGGTCTTGAAGAAGTTGTCATTGGCGCGCAGCACGGTGCCTTGCAGGTCGAATTCGATCACGGCCATGGAGCGCTCGATGGCGTCCAGCAGGCTGGTCTGTTGGGCGAGGCTGTGTTGCAGGGTACTGATGGTTTTCTTGTGAGCGTTGAATAGCATGATGGAGGGCTCGGGCATGCAAGCGTATGCGGGGTCCTTATATTTGCGCCTGACCCCGTAGGGCCCCTGGCCTTACGGTTGACTTGCTCATTGCCAGCTTCCTGATGCTGACAGAGGGGGGTAGAACAACGGTGTCAGAGTGATCAACCGACCTGGAAGTTCGCCCGTCAGGCAGGACTATTTTGACCAGGCGACCAATGGCGGCATTATGCTATTGCGGCAAGCCGGCGAATGAAGTTTCAGACGAGGTGTCATCAGACAACTCAGGCCGGATGGGCGGCCACGCAACGGGCGGAATACGCCAAAACGCTCTGCAATAACGCGCCTTAGTATGAGGGCGGAGTGCTGACTTCGTAGCCGGCCAGGAACAGGTCGATGGCTGATTCGATAACACCTGCCTGGGCGGCAGGGTCGAGGGTGGGCTGGCCGAGGGTAATCTGCGGCCAGAATGCAAAGGCCTTGAGCAGGCTTTGGATCTGGTGGGCGGCGAACCCCGGGTCGGTGCAGGTGAGGCGGCCGTCTTCCTGGGCGGCGCGCACCCATTGGGTAAAGCCTTCTTCTCGTGCGCTGAGGCGGTTGACCATGTCTTGAGCGCGTTCCGGCGAATGAATGGTGGCAGCAATGGCTACGCGTGCCAGGTCGAGGAAGTTGGCGTCCGACATCATCTGCATTTTCGCTTCCAGCAACGTGCGCAGTTGGTCGCGCAGCGGACGGTCGCTCGTATAGATCACGTCCAGCTGGGCAACGCTGCTGGCCCATAGTTGGTGGAGGATCTCGGCGAACAGTTCTTCCTTGCTGGGGAAATGGTTGTACACCGTGCGCTTGGAAACGCCAGCAGTTGCGGCGATTTTGTCCATGCTGGTGACCTCGAAGCCGTTCTCGCGAAATTCGGCAATCGCCGCAGCCACGATGGCTTCGCGTTTACGCTCGGTGAGGCGTTTGGGGGCAGTCATGGAAGGCATTCGACTCAACAATGAAATTACACCGGGCAGTTTACTTGCTCCGGATTTTGTTGCAATCTAGAAACTACACTGTGCAGTGTAATACTTGAGCGGACCGCCGGAGTCAAATCGTCATGGCCACTATTTCAACCCGTCTCGACCCGGCGCCCTCGGCGCCCAAGCCTGCCGAGCAGGGCCTGGGGCACTTCAGCAACGACACTCCGGTGCAGCACGGTGGCTTGGGCAAGACCCTGCGCATTTTCTGGAACATGCTATTCAACAAGCCGCGCACGACACGGCCGGTGGGGCAGATTCCGGTACAGCCACTGACCCGCGAGCAGTTATTGGCCGCCCCTGATCACAGCGTGTATCGCCTCGGCCATTCAACCGTGCTGCTGAAACTGCGTGGTAAATTCTGGGTCACCGACCCGGTGTTTGCCGAACGCGCCTCGCCGTTCAGTTGGGCCGGCCCCAAGCGTTTTCATCAGCCGCCTATCAGTGTTGATGAGCTGCCAGCGCTGGAAGCGGTGATCCTTTCCCATAATCATTACGACCATCTCGACCGCAAAGCGGTAGTCCAATTGGCCGAAAAGACCCGCTACTTCCTGGCGCCCCTGGGCGTGGGTGACACGCTGGTCAAATGGGGCGTAGACGCCAGCAAAGTGCGCCAGCTGGAGTGGTGGCAGGGCATCGAAGTCGATGGCGTTCGTTTTGTCTGCACGCCGGCTCAGCACTTTTCAGGGCGCGGCCTGTTTGATGGCAACCAGACCCTGTGGTGCTCATGGGTAATGATCGACGCTACGCGACGTATATTTTTCAGTGGCGACACTGGCTATTTCGACGGTTTCAAACGCATCGGCGAGCAGTACGGGCCGTTCGACCTGACCCTGATGGAAACCGGCGCTTACAATGTCGATTGGCCCCATGTGCACATGCAGCCGGAGCAAACGCTGCAGGCGCATATCGATCTGAAAGGGCGCTGGCTTCTGCCGATTCACAACGGCACCTTCGATCTGGCCTTCCACGCCTGGCATGAGCCCTTCGACCGCATCATGGCCCTGGCCTGGGAGCGCAATATCTCGATCACCACTCCGGCGATGGGTCAGGCTTTTCGCTTGAACCAGCCTGAGCGCGGGCAAGCCTGGTGGCTGGAAGTGGAGCCTCAACCGGTCAACGAACACGCAGCAAGCTGAGCCGATGGCCCGCTTGGAAAAGAGTTTTTCAGCGAATTTCTGCTCTGCGACAAAGGTCAAATGAGAGTGCGATGATCCCGCGGGAATTTTATTTCCGGGAGGATGTTTCGATGGACAGCCACTGTAAGAAGCTTTGGAAAATAGGGGTGCCTTGTGCCCCAGCCCAACCGCTACCCCCGCCAATGAACGCCGCCGACGTACCCGCTTCACCCCCCCATGCTGCACCCACCTCTATTGTCTTTGGCACCGAACAGGCTGCGGGCGCCATGCTCATCCCAGGGTATAACGCCCTGGCGCCCCATCTACGGCCGGTGCGTGACCCCGCGCTATCACTTGTCGCCCTCAGCGGCGAGGACCCTACCGAACCGGTGATGGTAGAGGTACCGCTCGTGTTGAATAACACCACGTTCACCGCCACGCGGGCGTTGACGGGCTATCGGGTCGGGTATGTCGAGCGCTATGTGCAGGGCAATCACGTTGAACGGGTCGAACACAGTGAGGCCTTGCACCGAGTCTTCGACACCCTGCGCAGGGCCGGTGTCCAATGGGTAGCGGTGGACATGCAGCGCAGCGGCGACAATCAGCAGGCCTGTCGTGAAATCGATGAGCGGGTGGCAGGCCTTCGCCTGGATGCCTTGGTGTCGGAGGATCCAGAAGCCGCCTTTCATAACGCCTCGAAAAGCGGGTACCCCACGGTGTGTGAAACCCTGGAGGATGGCTCCAGAGTCTGGTTTTACGGTGCACGCTGGGCAGGTGATCGTTTGGCGGCACTGGTACGCGCTTACCGCCAGCTACGGCCATAGACGTTATTGAAGACTACGTCGGGCTGGGAAGAGTAGGACGCAGCAGCAGGATTCGCCCGAAATAGTGATGGGGTGTCGGCTCTTAGACTGGTGCGGTGTTATCGACCGATAACGCTCACATCCAGTTAGACAGAGGGGAATTTCATGATCGGACCAGTTTCGGTAAGTGGATGGGCGACAGGCCTGCTTCAGGAACTTGCAAACCCTGTGCAAGGTTTCAAGAGTGCCTGCCAGATGTCATTGGAGATGGGCCAAGGTGGCGGCGTTACCTCAGAGTCACTGTTGAGGGACTCGCTCAAGCAGATTGCCAATATTGATCGTGGGCTACAGGGCGGCAATGCGTTTTTGGAAACCAACCCGGATGCTATGAGGGAGGCGAAGGCCCGCGACCAGGAACGTGCCAATGGCCGCGTACTCAAGCACTTGCATGGCGTGCCGATAGCGCTGAAGGATGTCTTCGAAACCAACGACCGCATGCAGACCAGTGCAGGTTCGAAGGCCTTGGTGGGCGCGCCGGCCACTAAAACCGCCAAGGTTGTCGACAATTTGTTGAAGCACGGGGTGGTGATTGTGGGGAAAACCAATATGAGTGAGCTGTCCAACTTTCGGTCACTATTACCTGTGGATGGCTGGAGCTCCCGAGGTGGCCAGACGCTGAACCCTCATCGACTCGGAGGGCCGGTGGCTGGGTCGAGTTCAGGTTCGGCAGTGGCGGTCGCCCAAGGGCATGTGCCTGTGGCACTGGGGTTGGAAACCAACGGATCGATCATCAGCCCCGCCGCCTACAACGGTGTGTTTGGCCTGAAAACAACGACGGGCCTGGTCAGTACCGAAGGCGTCATGACCAGCACTCGCATGGACGCGGTGGGGACTTTTACCCGCAATATCTGTGATGCGGCCGAAGCGCTTAACGCAATGACCGAGACCACTGCCTACACCAAGGGCCTGCAGTCCGACGCCTTGAAGGACAAGCGAATTGGCTATACCCCTTTACCCGAGTTGTCCGCTGAGGAGGCCAAGGACCCGGCCAAGCGAGCAGACCGCAAGCATTATGAGGCGGCGCTCGACGTGATGAAGGCCCAAGGGGCGATTCTGGTGCCGATGGCGCGGTTGGATGCTGGCGTCCCCGAACAAACCTATGTCGATTATAACAACGCGCTTTTCTCGGAGGTCAAGCAAGCGCTGGAAGGCTACCTGGCTGGGCGAGAAGGTTTGCCGGTCAAATCACTCTCTGAGCTGATTGCTTTTATCAACCGCACCCAGAAACCTGGTGAGCCTGACCAGAAACTGCTGGAAATGATCAATGGGGTGCAGACCAACCAGGAAGATCGCGATGCGCTGTGGAAAGCCATTCTTCCTATATTTCAGAACACCATTGATGACCCCATGAAGGAGCACAAGCTCGACGCCATGGTGTCGAACTTCCAGTCCCACAATTATTTTTTCAGCGCTGCGGCCGGGTACCCAGGCATATCCGTTCCGTCAGGCATGGATGAAGATGGCATGCCCACGGCACTTTACGTGTATGGCTCCGCCAACAGTGAAGCGACCTTGCTGTCAGTCGCCTATGGTTATGAACAAGCCTCACAGGCCATTCAAAAACCGGCTTTTCTCCCAGGTGCTCCCTTCACACCGACACCTGCCAGTACAGAGGACGTGGTTGAGACTACTGACACTTGAGTTTGAATCAGCCTCTGCAGACGGCTGCCTCGCAGAGGTTGTGCCAGGGTTCAATCGACCGCCACGGGTGCATTTGAAACTATTGAAGCGCCCGGAGAAACACCTGGGCTCTACGCACCATTGGGTTGAGGCGTTTGTGAGTCAATGGTTGCGGTGGTTGAACCCATCAACCGGGAAATGAGGCCTTGCGCAGAAGTTTGCGCTGCGGCGGTATCAAACCGCCGCGCACTCATCCCCCACCCCGGCGCGAACCCCGGGAAAAATACCAGCCCTTCGGCCTCCAGGCGAAACGCCAGGATCAAACGAGTTTCATCGTCCACGTCGCCGTGGCCTTCCAGTTTCTCAATTGCTTGCACCGCCACGCCAGCCTGGCGAGCCAGCTCTTCGCGGCTCCAGCCCAGCATCACGCGCGCCTGCGCGCAGTGTTTGGTGGTGAATTGATGCAAGACGATCTGTTGTTCTACGAAAGAACTCATTGCCAGAGAGGACATGGGGTTTCTCCAGGTTCGACAGGGGAGGCGCAACTATACTGTGTTTTTGTACAGTTGTTTCTACCGCTCATCCATTGGCGTTGCAACCCCTTATGATTCCAGCCCCGGCGCCTCGCGAATAATCAGGTGATCCAGGTTTTCGATCCTGGCGCTGAATACCCCGAACGTCTGCTCGGGTTTTTTCTGGCTGGGCACCTGCACAAGCTGCGGCGTGACCCCGTAGAAAAAGCAATACAGCGGCCGTTCGCTGCTGGCCGCCGCCTTGATCTGTTCCAGGAATGCCGTGCGCTTGCGGTAGTTTTCGATAAGCTTTTTGCTCAGGTAGACATTTACCGAATAGGGCTTCTTGTCGAGCCACACCTTCTTTTCGAAGTCGATGCGAAAGCTGCTGGTGTAGTCCTTGATGGTCTTGATCTTGCCCCAGTAAATCAAACCCTGGTTGTCTTGCAGGTATTCGATCTTCTTGAAGAATGCCCAGTAGGTCGCCGTGTGCTCACCGATCTTCAAGGGCATGGCCTTGAGCTTGTCCTTGTCATCGATGTTGGACACGTAGCACTCCACCGGGTGTGCGAATACGCTGGTTTTGTCCGGGATCGAGTCATTGCTGCCAGAAGAGGTGGTAGCGCGGTTTGCGGGCACTTTCGTCGGCTCCTGCAGGACGCTCCCAGCGGTGCCGACTACCGGCGTTCTAAGCTCGTACAGTCGCCGCGTCAGCACAAATTCCGATGGGAAATTTTCCTCACGCTCGTCGTCATTTTCACCCGTCGCAGGTTTATGGCTGCCGGCATAGCGGCAGCCGTCGATATGCCGCGTGCCGGGTTTGTTCTTGAAGTGCGGCGTGCGCTGGTAGTTGACGTTCTTGGCGTTGAAGGTACTCAACGCATTGGCGCTATCGAACGCCGCACGGCAGGCGTCGTTGGGGCACAGGAAGCTGTCCTTGTCGGAATCGAAGGCGGTAGTTTCATCGAAATTCAGATCTCGCACGTCGTAGATCGACAGCTTGTCGCCGAGACTCAAGCTGTAGGCCGTGTCGAATTTCATGGGGCTCGGGTCCGTCAGAGGTTTGGCTATTAATAGCCGGATCTTGCGTAAATATCAGCAAGAACCTGCCACGCGTCGCCCGCTCAAGAAACACAGGGTGCCACCCATGGCCGTGAGTGCGGCCAGGGCAAAGAACATGCTGGTGGGCGCCGCATTGATCAGCAGATAGCCACAAATCACCGGGCTCATGGCCCCGCCAAACGCGGCCAGGTTCTGTGCGCCGTAATAACTGCCCCGTAGTGCATCCGGTGCGATGGTGTCGATAAACAGAAACTCCGAGGGGTAGATGATCATCTCGCCCAGGGTGAACACGAACATTGCCAGGCACCAGGTCAGCAGACTGTGCGCCTGGCTGAAGCCGACCAACCCGGCAATAAACAGCAGGGTGCCCAGCACGATCCAATGGCGCAGTTGCTCGCGCTTGAGAAATCGGCCGATTTGGTACTGCATCAAAATCACGGTGATGGCGTTGCAGGCGAGCACCGCAGACAGAATTTTCAGTGCCTGGTCGGGTGTGTAGGCCACCAGCAAAAACTGCGACAGATAAAGGGTGTAGCGCCCATGGACGATGGTGCTCAACAGGCTGCCGCTGGTGAAGAGGATCAGCGTGCGGTCGCTGCGCAAGATGCGCAGGGTGCTGAGGAAACTCTGAGGCTTATGACTGTCGTCGCGCTGGGTCGGCGCAATGCCGATCATCAGGAACAAGCTGCCAAAGGCAATGGCGCTGGCGATCAAAAACGGTGCCCACGGCAATTGGCCGGCAATCACTACGCCCAACATCGGGCCCGTGGCATAGCCGACATTGGTCAGGGTGTAGCGCAGGGAAAACACCTTGGCGCGCTCACCCACCGGCAGGTTTTCGCTGATGATCGCCTTGGAGCCGATCAGGAACAGCGCCGACGCGGCTTCAGTCACAACAAGGGTCAGCGTGGTGAGGTAGAGGTTGCTGGCAAAGGTCAGCAACAAAAAACCGATGGAGCTGGAGAGCATGGCCAGGATCAACAGCTTGCGCTTTTCCAGACGGTCGATGATGTAGCCGCCGTACAAACCCAGGAGCGTGGCGATGAACACGGCGACCCCCATCAGCAGGCCGATGTCCTGCTGGTTGAGGCCCAGGCGTGTGCTCAGCCAGAGGGCCAGCAACGGGCTGGTCATGGCACGGCTGACCACGATGGTCACCGAGCAGATCATCAGGCGACGGATTACCAGGGAGTAGGTGGCCACGGTGGGGTGGGCTCCTTGTGATTCTTACCTACACGACTCAGATCACCAGCGAACGCAGATTGAGTGTGGGAGCTGGCTTGCCTGCGATAGCGGAGTAACAGCCAACATTGTTTTAGCTGACCCACCGTTATCGCAGGCAAGCCAGCTCCCACATTCGATGGCGTTATTGGCCAGAGTTGATGGTGATTTTTTTTACCGCACCTTGTTCCAGATCCCACTTTTTCAAGATCTTGCCGTAAGTCCCGTCATCAATCATGCCCTGCAATGCCTCACTGATCGCCGTGACCAACTCGGTATTGCTCTTCTCAATCCCAAGCCCGGTGAATTGCTTGGAAATCGCCAGGCCCACCGGCTTGTACTTGCCTTTGTCCAGCGACATCAAATAAGGAATGGTCTCGCTGCCCTGCATCGCCGCATCCAGGCGGTTCTGCTGCAACTGCGCCCGGGCATCTGCCGAGCCTTCGGTGCCGATCACCACGATTGCCGGCTTACCCGCCGCTTCGCAGTTTGCCTTGCTCCAGGCGGTAATTTCAGACGGCCAGGTGGTGCGGCGGCTGGTGCCGACTTTTTTACCGCACAGGTCGGTCAATTCCTTGATCTCTTCGCGCTTGGCCAAAGTGTAGAGCTGCGGGCCGCTGGTGAAGTAGTCGATGAAGGTCACGGCTTTCTGGCGCTCGGCGGTGTCGGTCATGCCTGACAGCACAATGTCGACGCGCTTGGTGGTCAGGCCGCTGAGCATTTGTTCGAAGCCGGTTTCCTGCCATTTGATCTTCACGCCCAGTCGCTCGGCCAGGGCGTTGCCCAGGTCGAAATCAAAACCGGTGAGTTTGTTGGTGGCCGGGTCCTTGAAGTCCATCGGCGGGTAGTTCGGCACGATGGCCGCGCTGATCTCACCCTTGTCCTTGATGGCTTGCGGCAAGGCCGCGAATACACACGAGGAGGCCATCAGGCCTGCAAGCAAGGTAGGGATAAATATCTTCTTCATAGGGGCGTTCTCGTTAGTTTTTTAGTTAAGTGCGAACGGCAGAAATAAAGCTTTGGGTACGCGGGTTTTGTGGGCTTATTAGAATGTCTTCCGGGCTGCCGGCTTCCACAATCTGGCCGGCGTCCATAAACACCATGCGGTTGGACACTTCGCGAGCGAAGCCCAATTCATGGGTGACCACGATCATGGTCATGCCGGTGGTGGCCAAATCGCGCATCACCGACAGCACTTCGCCTACCAGCTCCGGGTCGAGGGCTGAGGTGGGTTCGTCAAACAGCATCAACTTGGGGCGCATCGCCAAGGCCCGGGCAATTGCCACACGCTGTTGCTGGCCGCCGGACAACTCCACCGGGTAGGCATTGCGCTTGTCCGCCAGGCCAACGCGGGCCAGCAGTTCCAGCGCATCTTCGATGGCTTCCTTGGGCGAGCGCTTGAGCACCTGGCACGGGCCTTCGATGATGTTTTGCAACACAGTCATGTGCGGGAACAAATTGAACCGCTGGAACACCATGCCGGTGGCCAGGCGCTGGCGGGCGATCTGCGCTTCGTTCATCTCGTGCAGCTTGTTGCCGACCACTCGATAACCAACCAATTCGCCATCGACCCACAGGCCGCCCTTGTCGATCTTTTCCAGCTGATTGACGCAACGCAGCAGGGTACTTTTGCCCGAGCCGGACGGGCCGATGATGCACATCACCTCGCCTTGCTCGACCTCTATATTGATGTCACGCAGGGCGTGATACTGGTCGTAATACTTGTTCAGGTTGACAGCCTTGACGATGCTTCTCATGGGGCAAATCTCCTCAACCCAGGCTTACGAACGCTTGCCGGCGCCGCGGGCAAAACGACGCTCGAGGCGGCTTTGACCGAATGAAAGAACAGTCACCACCGCTAGGTACCAGATGCCCGCCACAATCAGCAGCTCCATCACCCGGGCGTTGGCGTAGTAGATGTTTTGCGCGTTGTGCAACAGCTCCGAGTACTGGATGACACTGGCCAGGCTGGTCATTTTCACCATGCTGATGAACTCGTTGCCTACGGGCGGGATGATCACGCGCATCGCCTGCGGCAGAATGATCCTGCGCAGCGCCTGCAGGCTCGGCATGCCGATGGACTTGGCCGCCTCGTATTGGCCGGTGTCCACCGACAGCAAGCCGGCACGCACCACTTCAGCGGTATAGGCGCCCTGGTTGATGCTCAAGCCGAGCAGGGCGGCCACGAAGGGCGTCATCAGGTCGACGGTGTCGATGCTGAACAGGCCCGGAATCGCGATCACCGGGAAGATCAACGCCAGGTTGAACCATAACAGCAGCTGCAAAATCAGCGGTGTACCGCGAAACAACCAGGTGTAGGTGATGGCCACGTAACGCAGGATCGGGTTGGCCGACATGCGCATGATCGCCGTGATCACTCCGATCACTACGCCCAATGCCATCGCCAGGATCGACATGACGATGGTGTTCACCAGGCCCCAGAGGATGGCTTGCGACGTAAGGAACTGGCCAATGTAGGACCATTCGATCTGGCCATTGGCAAACGCGCGCAACAGCGCCGCCAACACAATCACGATCAGGGTGGCAAAAAACATCCGCCCGTAATAGCGCCGCGGCACGTGCTCGTACTGGGTGATATCGAACTGGTTTTCGGACAACTTGCGCTCGGCTTCCAAGCGCTCGGCCGGGGTTTGGTTCATGCTGCTACTCCAAAATTTATTCTTGATGCGTGATCGTTCCCACGCTCCGCGTGGGAACGCCGCCTCGGACGCTCCGCGTCCCGCCGTTGGCGCGTAACGTGACGACGCGGAGCGTCACGGGATGCATTCCCACGCAGTGCGTGGGAACGATCGTCACCGGCTTAAATCCGAAATCCTTGATAACTTTCAGTCCACTTTTGCTGAGCCGCCAACGCCATCTTCAACCGTCCAATCTGCTCCTTCACCCGCTCCGGCGCCGTCCCACCCCACCCACTACGCGCCGCAATCGCCGCCTCCAGGGTCAGGCAGTCGCGCACGTCCGGGGTGAGTCGCCCATCCACCTCGGCCAACATCGCCGGTGAGGCTTGCCACAACTCAATCTCATGCTGCTCACAGGCCTGCACCAGCGCGCCGGTAATCTCGTGGGCCTCCTTGAACGGCACACCACGGGTGGCCAGCCAGTCCGCCACCTCAGTCGCCAAGGTAAAGCCCATTGGCGCCTGGCGCCGCAACTCCTCTACCTGCACCTTCATGGTCGCCACCATGCCGGTCATCGCCGGCAATACCAGCAGCAAGGTGTCCACGCTATCCAACACGCAGTGCTTGTCTTCACTCAAATCGCGGTTGTACGACAGCGGCAACGACTTGAGCGTCGACATCAGCCCGGTCAGGTTGCCGATCAAACGCCCGGCCTTGCCCCGCGCCAATTCGGCAATGTCCGGGTTCTTTTTCTGCGGCATGATCGAACTGCCGGTGGCGTAGGCATCGTCCAGCACTACCCAGCGAAACTGGCGCGACGACCACAGGCAAAACTCCTCCGACAGCCGCGAAATATTCACCCCGAGCATGCCGGCCACAAACAGGAACTCCGCCACATGGTCACGGCTGGCGACGGCGTCTATGGAGTTTTCGCATGGCCCGGTGTAACCCATTTCCCTGGCCGAGTGCTCTGGCTGACGCGCTATCGCCGAACCTGCCATAGCGGCCGCGCCCAACGGCGACAGGGCCGTACGCGCATCCCAATCCACCAGGCGCTGCACATCGCGCAGCATCGACTGCGCGTGGGCCAGCAAGTGATGGGCAAACACAATGGGTTGCGCCTGCTGCAAATGGGTGAAGCCCGGGCAGATGCTCTGCACATGTTGCTCGGCCTGCTCAACCAGCGCCTGCTGCAAACCCAGCACCTCGTTGGCGATGGTGCGCGCATGGTCGCGCAGGAACAGGCGCAGATCATTGGCCGTCTGGTCATTGCGCGAGCGTCCGGCACGCAACTTGCCGCCCAGGGCGCCCAGGCGCTCGGTCAATACGCGTTCGATAAAGGTGTGTACGTCCTCGTCATCCAGGGTGGGATGCAGGCGCCCGGCGGCAAAATCCTCACCGATGCGGTCCAGGGCCTCGAGGGTACGCAAAGTCTCCGACTCATCCAGCAACCCAGCGCGCTGCAACTCACGGGCATGGGCGCAGGAGCCGGCCAGGTCGTAGGGCGTCAGGCGAAAATAGCGCTCAGGGCAACGCGACAACGCGGCCAACGCCGCAGACGGACCGGTCTTGAAACGAGCGCCCCAAAGGCGGTCGGTGGGCTGGGACATGGGTATTCCTCACGCTTGTTTTTAGAAGAGTCGGAGGCAGTTTCAACAGACGTTTATCGGTGTAGAACCGGCATCTGACGCGCCGTATTCAAGGTTGCCAAGGGCGGATGTTTATGTTCATTATCGCCGCCTGGCTATGTTCAAGGATTGGGTTCAAGCCTGTTGAATATGGCACTCGAGGTCAACGCGCATTATGGAAACCCCACTTTCCACTTCTGGAAACCTGCCGCCAAAACCCGGCACACGAGCACCGCTGCAACTGAGTGGGCTGGACTTCAAATTGCTGCGGGTATTTATGGCCGTGGTCGAAGCCGGCGGCTTCAGTGCTGCGCAAAACGAGCTGAACGTGGGCCTGGCGGCCATCAGCAAACAGATCTCCGACCTGAAGATTCGCATCGGCATGCGCCTGTGCACACGGGGCCGCGAAGGGTTCGGGCTGACCGAAGAAGGCAAGTTGGTGTATCAAGCATCCATCGAGTTATTTACCTCAGTGGACAGTTTTCGCGACAAACTTAGTTCGGCGCAAAACGAACTGATCGGCGACCTGAGTGTGGGCGTTATCGATAACACCGTCTCCGACGTTAACTCCCCGCTGATTACCGCCCTGGGCAACTTACATCGCCAATCGCCAAAAATAAGATTGCGCCTACATGCCTCGCAATTGGACGAAGTTGAGCGTGGAGTAGTGGAGGGGCGCCTGGTCGCCGGCATCGTCCCGGTGTACCAACGCCGTGAAGAATTCGACTACTTCCCGCTCTACGAAGAAAAGGCCCACGCCTACTGCGCCGTAGGGCATCCCTTGTTCACTGCGAGCGACATCACCCCCGATGCGCTTCGCCAATACGAAGTGGTGAACCATCGGTATGCGATCCATCGCGACAAGGCCAACTTCGTCAACCACGACAGCCAGTCCGCCTCGGCCTCACAAGTGGAAGCCGTCGCCATCCTGATCCTGACCGGCCGCTTCCTGGGCTTCCTGCCAGAACACTACGCCACGCCACTGGTAAGGGAAGGGCGCCTGCGCGCACTGTGCCCAGAGCAGGTTCATTTAAGCACCGCGTTCAACCTGATCCTGCGCCACAACGCGCCACGGAGCCCGATGGTCAAAGCCTTCGCCACAGCCTTGAGCGTGGACCTCAAAGCTACGACATAGCTCTCCCGAGCTACGCAGATCAAATGTGGGAGCTGTCGAGCCCGAGCGAGGCTGCGATGGGATCGCCTCGGTCTCCCCGCCAACCTCACCCCCGCATCACCGCTGCAACCGAGCTCGCTTTTTCTTCTTCGCATGAAAATGCCGAAAATGCGCATCCTGCGCCGCAGCCAGCAACTCTCGATCCCCGCGCGTATCGCCCCAGGCCCTGAGCCGATACTCCCCCAGGTCGCCATACACCGCCTCAAGCCGCAGCACCTTATTCTCACAACGGCAATTATTCCCAGTGAGCTTGCCGGTCAGCACCCCATCCACCACCTCAAGCTCAGTGCCGATCAAGCGGATGCCAAGCCGGTCGGCAAACGGCTGCAACACCAACGCCGGCGACGCCGAACACAGCGTCACCACCGCCCCGGACTTCACCTCATCCGCCACCGACTGCAAACCGCTCGGGCGCATCAGCTTGCTCCAGCGCGCCTGGCAATATTCCTGCGCTTGCTGCTCAACCCAAGCCTTCTCCACCCCGGTCATAAAGGTGCGAATCAACTGCGCCTTCAGCTCATCCCGGCTGATCTGCCGCACCAAAAACCGCAGCCCCGGCACCGCCAGCTTGACCATCCGGCCATAAAACTCACCGGGGCCAAAGGCAAACTTGAGGAAGGGCACGAAACTGTCGTGGTGGGTGAGGGTGCCGTCGAAGTCAAAGACGGAAAGTACTTTGGCGTCTGCGGGGCCGGCTTCGAGCATGTCTGGGTTCACGGGTGGTCCTTATCAGGTAGGGCGGTTTCATAGCGTTGTGACTGGCGCTTGCCTGCCGGGGTTCAGGTTGACGGTTCAGCCTGGTCGCTGCGGGTCAGCCTCTGCGCTCTTTTGTGTGCGTGCGACGGTCCATGCGTTTATGGCGATACGAGTTTACTACCCCTGAGCCAGGAGTGGGGCTTCCGAGGTTCCGGCACGCTCATTCGAGAGCGAGTGCAGTTAGGTCTTACAAGTGTTTTGGCCGACTGATTGGAGTGTGGGTTAAATTTCCTACATACCACTCGCACCACTTAAAGCGAACTTTCCGATATTTCCTATTTGCTATTTTTTCGTATGGTAAATGCCAAAAACAACAAGGCGTTAACCCTATGGCAAACCACGGCTACATGACCATCAGCGGCGAATCCCAAGGTCTGATTTCTGCAAAGTGTTCGACTCAAGACTCTATCGGCAACAAGTGGCAGGAGGGGCACTGCGAGAGATAATGGTGCTGTCCTTCCACCATAATATGGCCAACAGGGGCAACGTCAGGGCGTCGAGTCATGGGCCGATTGCCATTACCAAAAATATCGATAAATCGTCACCCTTGCTGGCGGTAGCGCTCTCCAACAGGGAAGAGCTCAACTGCGTCATCAATTTTTATCGGATCGCCCAATCGGGCTGGCATGAAAAATACTACAGCGTCGATATTCGAGGCTGCATCATCACCGACCTCACTGTCGACGTACCGCATTCTGTTTTGCATATTGATGCAGAGGCACAAGAGCATGTTGCGCTTAAATATCGTGAAGTAATCTGGACTCATCATCAGGCGGGAACAAGTGGCTTCAGTACTTGGGAGACAGGCCGGTGAACATAAATGAAGAACGGAAGCCTACCTTTCAAGACCTTTGGGTGGTTAGTCAGGCTGCGGCGTATCTGACTAACCAGGCTTGTACGATAAGTGCTCGGAATATTAATGATGGGATTGTTCGGCTGCAATTCAATCGTGAGGTGGCTTATTACGCTCGGAGTATTGTTAGGGAAGTTGAGGACGGCAGAAAAACTGTTGATCAGGGATTGAAATAAATAAAGCACGAACAAGAAAGCCTCCTAAACCAATCCCTGGAGGTGGGGAGGAAAGGCATCGGGGTTATCGCAGGCGCACTTCAGTTTGCGACGGGGGCAGGAATTTGCTACGCCTCAGTCGGTACGCTGTGTTTGCTGGCGGGCATCCCGATTATGGCGCACGGCGCTAATAACAGAAAATGGTAGGAATATGCTTGAGGGGCATTCCGATACAGTTGGACCGGTCAGAACTGGATATCGCGGCGCAGCACAGTCCCTCGGGTATGGCGAAAGTGGAGGTGATTTAGCCTATGGTGGCACGGATATGATTATGTCTTTTTATAGTCTACGTAGGCTTGTATTGAAACCGGATGCTTGGCGTTTGTTCAGATATATAAGGTCAGATAAGGAGAGGGCTTACAAAAGAATGGGGATGTTTCCATTAGGTGTTGAGGTTTATATTGATTATGAGACAGGGAAGCAGGTGTATCAGGGGGTGGTAGATTGATTGTGTTCTATGCTCTTGTTTTTGTGGTTTTTGGTGTGGTCGGTGCGTATGCCTTAAGGGCTAGGCTTTCGGGGGAAGGTCTTAATACCTTGAAGTTATTTTTATGTGTGATATTTAACGGTTTTTTTGTCGTGTCCTATATTGAGGTGATTAAGTATGGCGAGTTTCCTTTTTTTGGGATTAGGACTGATTTTATTATTCAATATCCCATCATCGAGTGGATTGCCTTTTTCGGCATATTGGCTCACGGATTTGCACTTCCGGTGAAGTGGGAGGTCAGGCGCTGGTTTTGAACGAAAAAAGAGAGTGTGGGCTTGTCGGAGGCAGAGAGTACTCAGGCCTTAGGTTCGGCTTCGAGCATGTCTGGGTACACGGGTTGGCCTAGGTCCTATCTAATAGTATTAAGCATGCATCAGCTACGACAACAGGAGCCTACTCCCGTGCCAGTCCTCCGATCTTGGCGTAAAGCCTTTCGCTAAAAGCCTCCCGACCACTCGACCGATGACAACGCTGATGGCAATCGGGCACAAGGCTACAGCATTGGTGATGCGATCCGAACCCTTCTGGGCTAGGTGCTTGACGTGATGGACTTCAAGAAATAGCAAATTCCTTTTTTACCGACGAAAAAAAAGCCCTGAACATGCCAGGGCTTCCTTTAGTGCTTAGTCCGGATCAATCCCAGCTCAGCGCGCCGCCGGTCTGATACTCGATCACACGGGTCTCGAAGAAGTTCTTCTCTTTCTTCAAGTCCATGATCTCGCTCATCCACGGGAACGGGTTAGTCGTGCCTGGGTACTCTTCCTTCAAGCCGATCTGCGACAGGCGACGGTTAGCGATGAACTTGAGGTAATCCTCCATCATCGCCGCATTCATGCCCAACACCCCACGAGGCATGGTATCCCGCGCATATTCGATCTCCAGCTGCGTACCTTGCAGGATCATCTGGGTCGCTTCTTCTTTCATCTCGGCATCCCACAAGTGCGGGTTTTCGATTTTGATCTGGTTGATCACGTCGATACCGAAGTTCAGGTGCATCGACTCATCGCGCAGGATGTACTGGAACTGCTCGGCCACGCCGGTCATTTTGTTGCGGCGACCCATGGACAGGATCTGGGTGAAGCCGCAGTAGAAGAAGATGCCTTCCAGCACGCAGTAGTAGGCGACCAGGTTGCGCAGCAGCTCTTTGTCGGTGTCGACGGTGCCGGTTTCGAACTTCGGATCGGAGATCGAGCGGGTGTACTTCAGGCCCCAGGCGGCCTTTTTGGCGACCGATGGAATCTCGTGGTACATGTTGAAGATCTCGCCTTCATCCATGGCCAGCGATTCGATGCAGTACTGGTAGGCGTGGGTGTGGATCGCTTCTTCGAAGGCCTGGCGCAGGATGTACTGGCGGCACTCCGGGTTGGTGATCAGGCGGTACACGGCCAGCACCAGGTTGTTGGCTACCAGGGAGTCGGCGGTGGAGAAGAAGCCCAGGTTGCGCATGACGATACGGCGTTCGTCATCGGTCAGGCCTTCGGGGTTTTTCCACAGGGCGATGTCGGCGGTCATGTTGACCTCTTGCGGCATCCAGTGGTTGGCGCAGCCGTCGAGGTACTTCTGCCAGGCCCAGTCGTACTTGAATGGCACGAGTTGGTTGAGGTCGGCGCGGCAGTTGATCATGCGCTTTTCGTCAACGGCGACGCGGGCGGAGGCGCCTTCGAGTTCGGCGAGGCCTTCGGCGACGTCGAGTTTGTCCAGGGCGGCCTTGGCGCGCACGATGGCGGCGGAGTCGTTGGCGGTGACGGCGCGGGCTTCCACGGCGGCGGCGGCGCCGGCACCGTCGAGGCGGTCCATGTTGGCTTCGGTGGCGTGGCCGGCGTTGGCGCCTTTGGCGGCTACTTCGCCTTCTTCTTCTTTGTCGAATTCGTCCCAGCTCAGCATGACGTGTCGTCTCCTGCGTGAGGGCTCAAAGGTGCCCGTGTGAAACCGGATGGTTGGGTGTTCACACGGCCCTAGGGCCGCGGTGGATCTTAAGGAATCGTTTGTTGCAACAGCTCGCGCAGGCAAATAAACGGAATCAGGTTGCGGGTGCTGCATGAGGCTTGAGGGGCGCAGCGATGCGTGCTTGCTGCAGCGCAGGCTCAAGGTCTGGCTCTTTATCCCTGTGTAAAGGGATATTGCAGGCCCGATTTACCCGCGCATTATAGGGAAAAATTCAGGTTTGTGTTGCGGCGGATGGTCACTTGGGAGCGCCAAAATGACGTGGGTTTCGGCCAAAGCGAGTGTTTGCAAGGCTTTGCTGGGCGTGGGGGTTTTTGACGGGCGGGGATGTTTTTTTTGGGGCAGGGGAAGGGGGCGTAAAAAGAGTGGTCGTGGCTGAAATCGCCATCGCAGGCAAGCCAGCTCCCACAATTGATGTGGGGTGTATTCAAGGGCGGGTTCTTGGCCGCAAGAACGATTTCTTGCGGCAATTAAGAATCCAACTTCAGAAGTTGTTAGCCGTTAGAGCAACCATTGCCCATTACTTGATAGTTAAGAATATGACGCTGGCCTTGAGAATCTTCATATTCCATCTTCACCGGTACAACTTCGCAGACTTCTGGAATGCTGCTCATGGACAAGACTTTGGCCACATCCAAGTGCGTGCTATAGGTGTAGTCCTCGACAATCGGGGCGTTCTGGCCGGCCAGTTCAGTCGGGGCTTCGTCCGCCAGGGCGGCGGTGGCGCACAAGCTGCTCAGGGCGATCACTAATAACGCTTTCATTTCTTCATTACCTTCTTCAGGGCGAAAGGGGGCACGGGGCCCTTGTGAGGCCGCGTGTGTCACTTAAAAGTTGGGAAGTTCGGATTAACGTTGCCTTCGTGGGGGCTGTTGCGTTGTTAATCAGAGTGCCTTGTTGGCGGAGTTGATTTTAGGCGCCTCGGTTATATTCATATACCCGTAGTTTTGATAAACACTTTTGGCGGTTTTTGTAATAATCCCTCAATCAAGATTTTTTCAGAAACCTGCCAGCCGCCGCAGCACGCGGGCCAGAGCGGTGAAAAGGCATAGCAGGGCAATTTGTAGGGTCTTGTTACTACCATCGTCGAATGGTTCTATAGGCCCACCCCGGCTACAACAGGGGCCATACAACAACAACTATGTCACCGAGGTAAGAAAGATGAGTGCGGCTTCCCTGTACCCCGTTCGCCCCGAAGTAGCAGCCAACACGCTGACCGACGAGGCGACCTACAAGGCCATGTACCAGCAGTCGGTGGTCAACCCCGATGGCTTCTGGCGCGAGCAAGCCAAGCGCCTTGACTGGGTCAAGCCTTTCACCGCGGTGAAGCAGACCTCTTTCGACGACCACCATGTCGACATCAAATGGTTCGCCGATGGCACCCTGAACGTTTCCTACAATTGCCTGGACCGTCACCTCGCCGAGCGTGGCGACCAGATCGCAATCATCTGGGAGGGCGACGACCCTGCCGAGAGCCGCAACATCACCTACCGCGAGTTGCATGAAGAAGTCTGCAAGTTCGCCAACGCCTTGCGCGGCCAGGACGTGCACCGCGGCGATGTGGTGACTATCTATATGCCGATGATCCCCGAAGCCGTGGTCGCCATGCTGGCCTGTACCCGTATCGGCGCGATCCATTCGGTGGTGTTTGGCGGTTTTTCCCCGGAAGCCCTGGCCGGTCGCATCATCGACTGTAAGTCAAAAGTGGTGATTACCGCTGACGAAGGCATCCGTGCCGGTAAGAAGATTCCGCTTAAGGCTAACGTTGACGACGCACTGACCAACCCGGAAACCAGCAGTATCCAGAAGGTGATCGTGTGCAAGCGCACCAATGGTGCGATCAAGTGGAACCAGCATCGCGACATCTGGTACGAAGACCTGATGAAAGTGGCGGGCACCGTCTGCGCGCCAAAAGAGATGGGCGCCGAAGAAGCGCTGTTCATCCTCTATACCTCCGGCTCTACCGGCAAGCCCAAGGGTGTGCAGCACACCACCGGTGGCTACTTGCTCTATGCGGCCCTGACCCACGAGCGCGTATTCGACTATCGCCCAGGCGAAATCTACTGGTGCACCGCCGACGTCGGCTGGGTCACTGGCCACACCTACATCGTCTACGGCCCGCTGGCCAATGGCGCGACCACGCTGCTGTTCGAAGGCGTGCCGAACTACCCGGACATCACCCGCGTGGCGAAGATCGTCGACAAGCACAAGGTCAACATCCTCTACACCGCACCGACCGCGATCCGCGCCATGATGGCCTCCGGCACCGCCGCCTGTGAAGGCGCCGACGGCAGCAGCCTGCGCCTGTTGGGTTCTGTGGGTGAGCCGATCAACCCGGAAGCCTGGGACTGGTACTACAAGAACGTCGGCCAATCCCGTTGCCCGATCGTCGACACCTGGTGGCAGACCGAAACCGGTGCCACGCTGATGAGCCCACTGCCAGGCGCCCATGCGTTGAAGCCGGGTTCGGCGGCACGGCCGTTCTTCGGTGTGGTGCCGGCGCTAGTGGACAACCTGGGCAACATCATCGAAGGCGCCGCCGAAGGCAACCTGGTGATTCTGGATTCCTGGCCAGGCCAGGCGCGTACCCTGTACGGCGACCATGACCGTTTTGTCGACACCTACTTCAAGACCTTCCGCGGCATGTACTTCACCGGTGACGGCGCACGTCGCGATGAGGATGGTTACTGGTGGATCACGGGCCGTGTGGATGACGTGTTGAACGTGTCCGGCCACCGCATGGGTACTGCCGAGATCGAGAGCGCCATGGTTGCGCACCCCAAAGTCGCCGAGGCGGCGGTGGTGGGTGTGCCCCACGACATCAAGGGGCAGGGCATTTATGTGTATGTCACCTTGAAGAATGGTGAAGAGCCCAACGAAGCACTGCGCCTGGAGCTGAAAAACTGGGTGCGCAAGGAAATCGGGCCGATTGCCTCGCCGGACGTAATCCAATGGGCGCCTGGGTTGCCGAAAACGCGCTCGGGGAAAATCATGCGGCGCATTTTGCGCAAGATCGCCACGGCTGAATACGACGGGTTGGGGGATATCTCCACCCTGGCAGATCCGAGTGTGGTGGCGCATTTGATTGAAACGCACAAGACCATGAACGTCGCGTAAGCGGGGTAGGTGGGACAGAGCCCCATTCGGTGGAAGCCGGATGGGGCTTTTTTTGGGGACTCAGAAGCACCGAGGTTCAATGTGGGAGCTGGCTTGCCTGCGATAGCTATTTATCAGTTAGCCCATCTTTGGCTGATACACCGTTATCGCAGGCAAGCCAGCTCCCACAGTTCAGATCGCATTTCATAAAGGGGTGTGGGTGGCGGTCTGACAGAGTCGCATCACGACCAAGCCAATAAATATCGGTTTTCCCGGTGGGACGTTTCTGAATGTTACCGGCCCGCCCAAATGTGTAACCACCCGCACAAAGCTGGGGCAATGGACCACGCCCACGCCCCGAAAAACCGCGTTCTAGACACCCCAAAAAATAAGATTAAACGCCAGACTTGCCGTGCTAGAAGGGTTTGCGAATAATAGGCCCGCAATTTGCAGCATCATCAGGTTTAATATCTTTTGTCTCTGCATAAAATTCAGAGGCTGTCAATGTGTTGGAACCGCTTTCTCAGTGCTTCTGTAAATTGTTGTCGCATTGAGGAAATATCGGCTTCCGGCCTGTCGTTAGAATGCCGATCACTCGCTCGTCGTCGCAGGTGTCGCCCGCGCAGGACGCAGCACCGCTATTCGGTTACACCTTCGCCGCATCGTGGGCCATGGCTCATACTGCTGTTTTTGCCCTATACCGATGGAGTCCCAAGATGAAGAAACTCGTGCTGTTGGGCGCCCTGGCGCTGTCCGTGCTGTCCATGCAGGCTTTCGCCGAAGGCAAGCCGCTGAAAATTGGTATCGAAGCGGCTTACCCTCCGTTTGCCTCGAAGGCGCCGGATGGCAGCATCGTCGGTTTTGACTACGACATCGGCAACGCGCTGTGCAAGCAGATGGACGTGAAATGCACCTGGGTTGAGCAAGAGTTCGACGGCCTGATCCCGGCGTTGAAAGTGCGCAAGATCGACGCGATCCTGTCATCCATGTCCATCACTGACGACCGCAAGAAATCGGTGGACTTCACCACTCGCTACTACCTGTCCCCTGCGCGTCTGGTGATGAAGGAAGGCACCACCGTCAGCGACAGTCTGGATGAGTTGAAGGGCAAGAAGATCGGTGTGCAGCGCGGTTCGATCCACGACCGTTTCGCCCGTGAAGTCCTGGCGCCAAAAGGTGCGGATATCAAGGGTTACAGTACCCAGAACGAAATCTACCTGGACGTGGCCGCCGGTCGTCTCGACGGTACCGTGGCTGACGCCACCCTGCTGCAAGACGGTTTCCTGAAAACCGACGCCGGCAAAGGCTACGCGTTTGTAGGCCCATCGTTCACCGAAGCCAAATACTTCGGCGACGGTATCGGCATCGCAGTGCGCAAAGGCGACAAGGAAAACCTTGAACGCATCAACGCGGCCATCGCTGCAATCCGTGCCAACGGCGAATACAAGAAAATCCAGGACAAGTACTTCGACTTCGATATTTACGGCGCTGACGCCAAGTAACTCATCGCAGCTGTCTGTCCGAAATGGCGCAAGCAACAGTCATCCTGAAGTTTGCGCCATTTTTTCATCCCCCTTTTCGAGGACCTGAATCATGTTGAAAGGCTACGGGGCCGTTATCCTCGATGGCGCTTGGTTGACGCTTCAGCTCGCCTTGTCGTCCATGGCCTTGGCCATTGTTCTGGGTCTGATCGGGGTCGCGTTACGCCTGTCGCCGGTGCGCTGGTTGGCTTGGCTGGGTGACTTGTACTCCACGGTGATCCGCGGGATCCCCGACCTGGTGCTGATCCTGCTGATTTTCTATGGCGGCCAGGACTTGCTTAACCGCGTCGCGCCGCTATTGGGCTTTGACGACTATATCGACTTGAACCCCCTGGCCGCCGGTATCGGCACCCTGGGTTTCATCTTTGGCGCTTACCTCTCGGAAACCTTCCGTGGCGCCTTCATGGCCATTCCCAAGGGCCAGGCCGAAGCCGGCCTGGCGTATGGCATGAGCAGCTTCCAGGTGTTTTTCCGGGTGATGGTGCCGCAGATGATTCGGCTGGCGATCCCTGGGTTTACCAACAACTGGCTGGTATTGACCAAGGCCACCGCGCTGATTTCGGTGGTAGGTCTGCAAGACATGATGTTCAAGGCCAAGCAGGCGGCAGACGCCACCCGCGAGCCTTTTACCTTCTTCCTCGCAGTGGCGGCGATGTACCTGGTGATCACCAGCGTGTCGTTGCTGGCCTTGCGTTACCTTGAGAAGCGCTACTCGGTAGGCGTAAGGGCGGCTGATCTATGATCTTCGACTACAACGTCATCTGGGAGGCCATGCCGCTGTACCTTGGCGGCTTGCTGACCACCCTGAAACTGCTCGCTATCTCGCTGTTCTTCGGCCTGCTCGCGGCCTTGCCCCTGGGCTTGATGCGCGTGTCCAAGCAGCCGATCGTGAACGGCGTGGCCTGGCTTTACACCTACGTGATCCGCGGCACGCCGATGCTGGTGCAGCTGTTTTTGATTTACTACGGCCTGGCGCAGTTCGAAGTGGTGCGCGAAAGCTTCCTGTGGCCTCTGCTGTCCAGCGCGGCGTTCTGTGCGTGCCTGGCATTTGCGATCAACACCAGCGCCTACACCGCCGAAATTATCGCCGGCAGCCTCAAGGCCACGCCTAACGGCGAGATCGAAGCGGCCAAGGCCATGGGCATGTCGCGCTACAAACTTTACCGCCGCATCCTGTTGCCGTCGGCCCTGCGCCGTGCGCTGCCGCAGTACAGCAACGAAGTGATCATGATGTTGCAGACTACCAGCCTTGCCTCCATCGTTACCCTGATCGACATCACCGGTGCCGCGCGTACGGTCAATGCCCAGTATTACCTGCCGTTCGAAGCCTATATCACCGCCGGCGTGTTCTACCTGTGCCTGACCTTCATCCTGGTGCGCCTGTTCAAGTTGGCCGAGCGCCGCTGGCTGAGCTACCTGGCTCCACGGAAGCACTGATATGGAACGTATCGATCATCTGCTGCCCTGGGGGCATTTGGGCTGCGAGCGCCAACTGAGCGTGTTCCGCTTTGGCAACGGCGAGCGCAAGGCCTATATCCAGGCCAGCCTGCACGCCGATGAGTTGCCGGGGATGCGTGCCGCGTGGGAACTGAAAAAACGCCTCACAAAGCTGGAGCAGCAGGGCGCCCTCAACGGCGTGATCGAGCTGGTGCCGGTGGCTAACCCGATGGGCCTTGGCCAGCTGTTGCAGGGCAGCCACCAGGGGCGTTTCGAAGTGGGCAGCGGCAAGAACTTCAATCGCGACTTCGTTGAGTTGAGCGAGCCGGTCGGTGCATTGTTGCAAGGCAAACTGGGTGATGACCCGCACGCCAATGTGCGCATGATTCGCCAGGCCATGAGCGATACGCTGGCCGCCTTGCCCGAGCCGAGCAGCCAGTTGCAAGGCATGCAGCGTATCCTGCTGAGCCATGCCTGCACCGCCGATGTGGTGCTGGACCTGCATTGCGACGCCGAAGCCGCACTGCACATGTACGCGCTGCCCCAACACTGGCCGCAGTGGCGGTCGCTGTCGGCACATCTGAATGTGAAGGTCGGCCTGCTGGCGGAAGATTCCGGCGGCAGTTCGTTTGACGAGGCGTGCTCGTTGCCGTGGCTGCGTTTGTCGCGCATGTTCCCGCAGGCGCAGATTCCGCTGGCCTGCCTGGCAACGACGTTGGAGTTGGGCGGCCAGGCCGACACCGGCCGTGATGAAGCCATCTTCCACGCCGAAGGCATCCTTGCGTTCCTCGCCGAACAAGGCTTGATCAAGGGCGAGTGGCCTGCGCCGCAACACGAACCTTGCGAAGGTGTGCCTTTTGAGGGCACCGAGCTGCTGTTCGCGCCCCATGCCGGGGTGATCAGTTACCTGCGTAAAGCGGGCGACTGGGTAGAAACCGGCGACGAGATTTTTGAAGTGATTGACCCCCTGACTGACCGCGTAAGCACTATTTGCGCGGGCACCTCGGGGGTGTTGTTTGCCGTTGAACGGCTACGTTATGCCCAAGCGGGTTTCTGGCTGGCCAAGGTGGCGGGGCGCGAAGCGCTGCGTCACGGGCGCTTGCTCAACGACTGACCACCTGTTTTTGTGAGAACCGACCGCATGTACAAGCTTGAAGTCCAAGACCTGCATAAACGCTATGGCAGTCATGAAGTGCTCAAAGGTGTGTCCCTGGCCGCCGCCGCCGGTGATGTGATCAGCATCATCGGTTCCAGCGGTTCGGGCAAAAGTACCTTTTTGCGCTGCATCAACCTGCTGGAGCAGCCCCACGCCGGCAAGATTCTGCTCAATAACGAAGAGCTGAAACTGGTGGCCAGCAAGGACGGCGCCATGAAGGCCGCCGACCCCAAGCAACTGCAACGTATGCGTTCACGCCTGTCCATGGTGTTCCAGCATTTCAACCTGTGGTCGCACATGACCGCGATTGAAAACGTGATGGAAGCCCCGGTGCACGTGTTGGGCATATCGAAGAAAGAGGCCCGTGAAAAGGCCGAGCATTACCTGGCCAAAGTCGGCGTGGGCCATCGTAAGGATGCGTTCCCGGGCCACATGTCCGGTGGCGAGCAGCAGCGCGTAGCGATTGCTCGCGCGCTGGCGATGGAACCTGAGGTGATGCTGTTCGACGAACCTACTTCGGCGCTGGATCCGGAGTTGGTGGGCGAAGTGCTCAAGGTCATGCAGGACCTGGCCCAGGAAGGCCGCACCATGGTGGTGGTGACCCACGAAATGGGCTTTGCCCGGGAAGTGTCGAACCAGTTGGTGTTTTTGCACAAAGGCATTGTTGAAGAGCGTGGCAATCCGAGGGAAGTGCTGGTGAACCCGCAGTCCGAGCGCCTTCAGCAATTCCTGTCCGGCAGCTTGAAATAGTCAAGGTTGCCACCCATCCCCTGTAGGAGCGAGCTTGCTCGCGAAGATCGTCAACGATAACGCGGGAAGCCTGATACCCCGTGGCGTTCTCAGGTTTTTCGCGAGCAAGCTCGCTCCTACAGGAGGGCAGGGCTTCATTGTTTTTGAGATTTGTGTTGGTTTACGGGCTAGCATTGGCCCACAGCTTCTTTCACCGTTTTCGCTCCGGATAGCACTCCATGACCGCCCACAAAATTGGTTTCCTGATTTGGCCCAGCACAAAAGCACTCACGCTTGCGCTGGCTGAGGAGGCCTTGCGCGTTGCTCAGCGGGTGCATCCGGATGTGGTCTACGAATTGTCGTTTCTGCAGGCCGAGCCGCAAACCGAGGGGGCCTGGCAACTGCCGGGCGAGCCGTGGGCCGGCAAGCTGGAAGGTTTTCAGAAACTGTTCCTGCTGGCGGATGAGCCGCCTGCCGCCATCGCCTCGCAGCTCAGCACAGCGCTCAAGCAGCTGGTTCGGGCTGGTTGCGTGATCGGCGGGTTATCGGCGGGCGTGTACCCATTGGCCCAGCTTGGTTTGCTGGATGGTTATCGTGCTGCCGTGCATTGGCGCTGGCAGGACGATTTCGCCGAGCGTTTCCCCAAGGTCATCGCCACCAGCCACCTGTTTGACTGGGACCGTGATCGCCTGACCGCTTGCGGCGGCATGTCGGTACTTGACCTGCTGTTGGCGGTACTGGCCCGTGACCATGGCGCCGAGTTGGCCGGTGCCGTGTCTGAAGAATTGGTGGTGGAGCGCATCCGTGAGGGCGGCGAGCGCCAGCGCATTCCGTTGCAAAACCGCCTGGGCTCCAGCCATCCGAAGCTGACCCAGGCGGTGTTGTTGATGGAAGCCAATATTGAAGAGCCGCTGACCACCGATGAAATTGCCCAGCACGTGTGCGTGTCACGACGACAGCTGGAGCGCATCTTCAAGCAGTACCTTAACCGCGTTCCCAGCCAGTATTACCTGGAACTGCGCCTGAACAAGGCGCGCCAGATGTTGATGCAAACCAGCAAGTCGATCATCCAGATCGGCCTGTCGTGCGGCTTCTCCTCGGGGCCGCATTTCTCCAGCGCCTACCGTAACTTCTTCGGCGCTACTCCCCGTGAAGACCGCAACCAACGGCGCAGCAGCAGCCCGTTCGAGTTGTCGTCGGTGCCCTCCGAGCGCGGTTGAGCGGCGGGCTATTCATCGCCCTCTGTGTCGTGTCCACCGCTGACGGAGTCCTGGTTGGGATTGATCGGCGGGGGTTGTAAAGCTTCCGGTACATCGAAACTTACCGCCGTGCGGTTGTAATAACTGCGCAGCATGGCGATCGCCGCGGGCGAGAAGGGGTTGCCGCTGAGGTCGAAGCCCTGGGCTCTGTCTGCATCCATTTCAAGGAGGTCGCTGGGTAGCTCGCTAATCTGGTTGTTGCGCAAGCTCACTTGATCAAGCGATGGCAGGTTGAATATTCCGTTCGGCACTTGCGTGAGGCCGGCTTCTTCGATCATCAAACCTGTCAGTCCCGACATTTTGCTGATGTCGGGCGCGACGCCCAGCGGGTTATGACTCAGGTCCAGGTACTCAAGGTTCTGCAGGTCGCTCAGGGCGTCGGCGCTGGTGGTGGTCAAGCGAATATGGCTGTTTGCAAGGCTCAGTGACTTGAGTTTGGGTAGATTGAACACGGCGCCAGGAATGTCGTTCAAGGCATAGCGGTAGATCAGCAGGCTTTCCAGGTTGGGAAAGTGCTCGAGAAATCCCTGGGGAATCGACGTAGTTTCCTCTGCTCTCAATTCCAGCTTCGAAATGTGCTCGAAATCGATATTCAATGACGGTAGATCGCCTAGCGGCGCCAGCGTCACTTCCATTTCATGGGAGGCGGCGGGCGGCTCTTGGTCGGAGTCCAGAGCGGTTTCCCGTCGCCAGGCTGCTTCCAGCACTGTTTTGAGTTCGTCTCGCACCAACTGCTGCTGAGCCTGGGCTTGCTCGTCCAGTGGTGCCCTCGTACGCGGATGCTGCGCCGGCACACTCACTATCCATTCCTGCAAATCGGCTTGAAGACGCTCGTAGTCCGCTTTCAAGCGCACCAAGTGTGCCATTGAGTCGTCCAGGCCGCCGGGCAGCCTGAAGATGAAGTTATTCGCCTGGTCGACGCTGTACTTGGGGTAAAGCGCTTGCACCATAAGCCGCTGCGCGGGGTTGGCATCAGCACCAAAATGTTCGCCGGTTATCTGGCAATAGGCTTTGATCCTCTGCAGCGTGGCGCGTGAGAACCCGTTGCCTGACAGGTTAAAGGCTTTGGCGGCATTGCCTGGCAGCTGGAAGATCAAATCAGGCAGCCGACTCAAATAGTTGTTGCTCAGATCGGCGCTGACTAGTTGGGGGCGATTGAGCAAGTTCTCGGGAAACAGGGAGATATGGGTTCCGCTCAGGTTCAGCGTCTGTAGTTCGGGCATGTGCCCAAGGTTGGGAGACCGTGACAGCTGATTGTTGTTGGACAGGTCCAGGCTTTTGAGTCCTGTGAAGGGATCTAGGTCTGCGCGGTTTTGCAGGGTCAGGTTGCAGTTGCGCAGCGTCAGTCTGTCAAGGTGAGAAAGTGCGATGACCTCGGGAGGAATTGTGTTGAGGGCAACGTCGCTCAGATGCAACGTACGTAGGTTGGGGAAGTGGGTGAGGAAACCTGGCGCTCCCCGGGTAGTGGAGTAACCCTTTAGCGTCAAACTGGAAATGTGATCGAAGTTTGCATTGAGTACAGGCAGTTCGCCGTGTATGGGGTAGCCAAGGTTCAGTGTGCGTCCGATTGCGTGGTCAGTATCGATCGGCGTTTCATGGCGCCAGCCGCGGAGCAGTTCTTGTGTCCATATCCAGCGGTGCAGTTCCGCTTCGGCGACGGTGGAAGGGGGTAGCGGGGCATCGGTGTTGAGAGAGGCCTGCAAGAGGCTCGAGCGCCAGGCCATCAGATCGGTTTTCAGTCGTAAAAGCTCGTTTTTCAGGTAGCGGAGCGTCTGTAAGGGAGTGCTGGGATAGCTGTTCAAAATGTCCAGTGTCTGAGTCAGCTCTTGCGGGCTCAGGCCAGGGTACAGCTCGTGTAACAACGCCAATTCGGGGGTGTTGCCGGCCTCTGGCGGTGTGGCGGGGTAGCCTTCCATGCCGCCGGGCAGGCGCATCAGCCTCGGGTCGTAGGCAGGTTTGCGCACTGGATCCTGGGCCAACAACGCGCCGAGCGCTTCACGTGTCAGGGGGCGCTGGCTCAAGGTTTGCCGCAACAACGGACCCTGGCCGATATGAATGCCCAGCGCATCGCGCTGAGTGTCAGGCAGGGCCTGCAGGACGGCAGTGTAAAAATCCGTTTCGGCAAGCACCATGCCTTTTTCGTCTTCGGGGATGTACTCGCCGTCGATGGTACGCACCAGGGTGCGTTTGATCGGTGCTTCAGGAGCGCCGATCGCATCGTGCAGCTTGCCGGTTTGCTTGAAATCGCGCACTTCCAGGCGCACAGACGGCGACCAGCCCGGCAGGTTTTCCAGCGAGTGCAGGGCGAGGCGGTGGGTGTCGCTGTTTTCCAGAGCGGTCATGTACAACCCTTCATGCGCCCGGCTGATTCGAACGTGATGAGCGGCCCAGCGTGCTCGCTCAAGTACCGGCGCGGGTACCTTGCCTTGGTCGATGTCCAGCAACTGCTGGCCGGTGGAGCAGCGTAATACGTCTTCGGCGGCGCTCGTTGGCAGGCCGGGCGCGGCGTCGATGATGGTTTGCAGGCGTGCGTCAGCGGTTATCTCCAGCCCGCGATAACGCGAGTCGAACAGCGAGGCGCGGCTTTTCTGAGCTGCGCGTGCCAGTTGTTTGCGCAGTTTGGCGGTGCGTGCAGGCAGGGTGGGCGTGGGGCCGAACGGCTCTTCAAGCAAGGTTTTGCGTTCCGACTCGTTCAAGGTTTCCAGCACGATCGTCAGCAAATCGCCCTTGTTCATCTGGGCTTCGTGTATCTGTGCCACGGCGGCGTTTTTATGGCCTTTGTGCTCCCAGACGGTTTCACCTTTGGCGTTGAGAAACCGCAGGGTCTTGGATTCGGGCCATAGGCCCGTCTGGCTCAGCAGCCACAGTTGCGTTTGGGTATCAGCCTTCTGATACATCGCAGGGTCATCGCTGTTCATCTGGTCGATGAAAGTTTGCAGCTGCTCATCGATCCGGATGCGCTTGAGTGTGTCGGCCAACAGCGGCGGCGGCGGTTGGTGGTCCACGTACAGTTTGCGCAGGACGTCATCATTGGTCTCGCTGATGCGACTGGCTCTTTCAAGACCGGCTTCGCTGATACCTTCGGCAGATGGGCCGAGCCGGCGCAGCAAGGTGGTGCGATTCCAGGTCAACGGGCGATCCACGGGCGTCAACCAGGCGCCCTTGCCATTGCTCAGTACGCGTGGGCGGTAAGCGTGGGGGCGCGTAGGGTGTTCAAGGCTAGCGTTGCCCGAGGGTTGTTTGATGGAGAAAAATTGCCCGTCCAGCGCCAGGATCTGCTTTTGTTGATGGGCATGTAATCCCTGCGGGCCGGGGCGCGACCCTGGAACCAGTTGAATGTCGTGGGCGTAGGGCGCCAGGTCGGGGTTCCACAGACGGGTTTTACGGTCGGTGGTCACCGGAGTGAGTCTGTCAAAGAAGTCCCATAGCGCCTTCGGTAGCGTCTGTCGCAACAGGTTTTCGGCTATCGGTGCGCCGACCGCGAACATCCCCAGTTGGACCATTTGCTCAAGGATTGACATCAGGTGCCCGAATGCCTGGCGCTTGAGCCCTTCGGCCCAGTCGAGCACGCCTTCGAACACATCGTCGAGCAGTTGATAGGCGGTATAGCCGAGCATCAGTAAGCCCAGCGGCGGAACAAAGGGTGTTGCGATGAAGGCGGCGATTTCGAGAATGGCTTCACCGATTTTCTGCACAACCTCCCAGTGCCGCCAGCGAGCATTTCTGTCAGCGTCGGCGGTGGGAATGGCCGTTACGCGAGCATCGTTGAGCAACTTATCAAGCTTGTTCTCATACAGGTGCTCGTACAGGTCGTTGGTGATTTTCGTCGCATAGAATTGCAGGTTGGTTTTGGCCACGGGTTCGTCACGCCAGACAGGGCGGGGGTCGCCCGAAACATGCTCGTGCCAGACGACCTGTGATAAGCGGCTGTTGAGATCGGCAAAGAAGTAGCCACGCTGTTCATGCCTGACGAAACGGCTGAAAAACGCCTGATAGTCGGCGCTGCGCAGTTTGTTCGCCAGGTCCTGCATGAAAGCCTGACCGTTGGCGTAATACTTGAGCGGCGATTGCGGGTCGCCCGGAATGTAGGCCACCATCGGGACGGCGCTGCGATTGGTCTCCAGGTCGGCGGCGAACAGCACGATGCCGGTCAAGGGGGCGTTCATCAGGCTAAGGTCATGGCACAGCAACGGCCTGCCGTTCAGGTCGCCGATCAGGTTTTTGAGAAAGCTGCGAAGTGCATTGAACGCTTGGGGCGATACATCTTTTTTCAGCTGCGCCATATGCAAGCTGGCTTGGGCGTCGGCTTTCAGGCTGTTGATGACCTTTTGGCGCAGTTGAGCCTTGATCGCCGCGTCATTGAAGCCCAAAAGGTTCTTGAGGTAGCGCTGGTATTGCTTGCCGACATCCAGCGTGCGGCATAACCCAATGAATTGCGCGATGCTGATTTTCTCGCGTAATTGGGGCAGCGTGTTGAATTGCCCGGTGGCGGAGGGCTGAGTAATGAATGTCGACTCTGGGGCATATGCCGTCGGCTTGCTTTCGTCCGCATCAAAGTTGTGCAATGCCGCCTCCACCAGTGAAACGGTCCAGGTTTTGGCGCCAGTTTCTATGGGAAGCAGCGGTGTGGTCTGTGGGATATACAAGCGCAGGTAAATAGCGCTGACGTCGCAGTCGGCGTCGTACTGCTGCTTGAGTGCCTGCTGCAGCAAGGGGGCGGCAAATGCCTGCGGGGATTGGAGCGTGGATAGGGCGCTGTCGACTTGGTTTTGTGCCTTCCAACTGTTCTCCAGGGCCTTCTTGGCGGGAGCTTGCTGGGTGCGGTTGGCATCGCCATACCAATCGGCGAATTCAATTGGGCTGTTTTTCAGGGCCTGGCGCCGGGCACTTGAGGCGTTCCCTAGCCATTTCGGTAGGCGGGGGTTGACCTCGGCGGGCACTACGGCTGCGACTTGTGCGAGGTGTTGGGAGAGCGAGGTTTGAGTTGGGGTGGGCATGGGCTGGATCTTCATTGAGTTGAGGCAGCGACATCACACCAACTTTGATGCAGGGCGGGAGCATATATAGTGATGCCCGCAACGAAATCTGCAGATCTTGCGCTTGTCTCCCTTGCTTATCAGGCCGTGCTGCCCGGAACTCAGGTAGGCGCGGTTAGATCGTCAGGGCGCGCCAACCCTTTCGCTGCATGATCCTGACGTAAACCTGCCGCAGCGTTTAAACTGCGCCATTGCGACGCTATTTGTCGCATTGGCGTAAACCCGCGAAAAACACGGGTTGGCGCTATAAGAAGTTGTCGCTTGGCGACAAGGCCCCACTGAAAACTGTCCTTACAATCCCTGCATCGCCCGCCAGTTCCAGGCAGGCGTTCCTCTTCAGGAGACTCCGATGTCCGTTGAGCAAGCCCCGGTGCAACGTGCCGATTTCGACCAGGTGATGGTGCCCAACTACGCACCTGCTGCCTTTATTCCTGTGCGTGGCCAAGGTTCGCGCGTGTGGGACCAGGCCGGTCGAGAGCTGATCGACTTTGCCGGCGGCATCGCGGTTAACGTTCTAGGCCACGCCCATCCGGCACTGGTCGGTGCCTTGACCGAACAGGCCAACAAACTCTGGCACGTCTCCAACGTGTTCACCAATGAGCCGGCGCTGCGCCTGGCCCACAAGCTGATCGACGCCACCTTTGCCGAGCGCGTGTTCTTCTGCAACTCCGGCGCCGAAGCCAACGAGGCCGCCTTCAAGCTGGCCCGTCGCGTGGCGTTCGACCGTTTTGGCAGCGAGAAGTACGAGATCATCGCCGCGCTGAACAGCTTCCACGGCCGTACCCTGTTCACCGTCAACGTCGGTGGCCAGTCGAAGTACTCCGATGGTTTCGGGCCTAAAATCACCGGCATCACCCACGTTCCTTATAACGACCTGGCCGCATTGAAAGCCGCGGTGTCGGACAAGACCTGCGCCGTGGTGCTGGAGCCGATCCAAGGTGAAGGCGGCGTACTGCCAGCCGAACTGGCTTACCTGCAAGGCGCCCACGAACTGTGCGACGCGAACGACGCGCTGCTGGTGTTCGACGAAGTGCAAACCGGCATGGGCCGCAGCGGCCACCTGTTTGCCTACCAGCATTACGGCGTGACCCCGGACATCCTCACCAGCGCCAAGAGCCTGGGCGGCGGCTTCCCGATTGCGGCGATGCTGACCCGTGAAGACCTGGCCAAGCACCTGGTAGTCGGCACCCACGGCACCACCTACGGCGGCAACCCGCTGGCGTGCGCGGTAGCGGAAGCGGTGATCGACGTGATCAACACCCCAGAAGTGCTGGCGGGTGTGAATGCCAAGCACGACCTGTTCAAGGCGCGCCTGGAGCAGATCGGCAAGCAGTACGGCATCTTCACCCAAGTGCGTGGCATGGGCTTGTTGATCGGTTGCGTACTCAGCGATGCCTTCAAAGGCAAGGCCAAGGACGTGTTCAACGCGGCCGAGAAAGAAAACCTGATGATCCTGCAAGCCGGCCCCGACGTGGTGCGTTTTGCGCCGAGCCTGGTGGTGGAAGAGGCGGACATCAATGAAGGCCTGGATCGTTTTGAGCGTGCTGTGAAGACGTTGACGCAAGCCTGATAGCGACACATTTTATTGGCCGGACCTGAACACATGTGGGAGCTGGCTTGCCTGCGATAGCATCACCTCGGTGACATTGATATACCGAGTTGCCTGTATCGCCGGCAAGCCAGCTCCCACATGGATCTGCTGACACATTGAGACCGATGTGTATCCAGGGCCTGTGTCCGGCATTTTTTCCTCTGTGAGTTTTCGAGTTAAGGAGTGACACCATGCTGGTGATGCGCCCCGCGCAAATGGCTGATCTGGGCGAGGTACAGCGTCTGGCTGCGGACAGCCCGATTGGTGTCACCTCCTTGCCGGATGATGTGGAACGCCTGAGCGACAAGATCGCGGCCAGCGAAGCTTCTTTTGCGGCCGAGGTGAGTTTCAACGGTGAAGAGAGCTATTTCTTCGTGCTGGAAGACACCGAGACCGGCAAGCTCGCCGGCTGCTCGGCCATCGTGGCCTCGGCCGGTTACTCCGAGCCGTTCTATAGCTTTCGTAACGAGACCTTCGTGCACGCCTCCCGCGAGCTGAAGATCCACAACAAGATCCACGTGCTTTCCCAGTGCCACGACCTTACCGGCAACAGCCTGCTCACCAGTTTCTACGTGAAGCCTGCGCTGGTCGGTTCGCCGTGGTCGGAACTCAATTCCCGTGGCCGACTGCTGTTTGTCGCCAGCCATCCCGAGCGCTTTGCCGACTCGGTGGTGACCGAGATTGTCGGCTACAGCGACGAGAACGGTGACTCGCCGTTCTGGGATGCCATTGGCCGCAACTTCTTCGACCTCAACTACGCCGCCGCCGAGCGCCTGTGCGGGCTGAAAAGCCGTACCTTCCTCGCCGAGCTGATGCCGCACTATCCGATCTACGTGCCGCTGCTGCCGGACGAAGCGCAAGAAGCCATGGGCCAGGTGCACCCGCGTGCGCAAATCACCTTCGACATCCTCATGCGTGAAGGTTTCGAAACTGACCATTACATCGACATCTTCGACGGTGGCCCGACGCTGCACGCACGGGTGTCGGGCATTCGCTCGATTGCCCAGAGCCGCGTGGTGCCGGTGAAGATCGGCGAGATGGTCAAGGGCGTCGGTCGTCAGTACCTGGTGAGCAACGCGCAGTTGCAGGATTACCGTGCGGTGATGCTGGAGCTGGACTACGCGCCCGGCAAGCCAGTGACCCTGGACCTGGCGGCCGCCGAAGCCCTGGGCGTTGGCGAAGGCGCGAGCGTGCGTTTGGTTGCGGTATAAAAACAGAGTTTCGCGGGTGGCTGACAACAGCGGCCCGTTCGAGGAGATAGCATGATCGTTCGTCCCGTACGCAGCAGCGATTTACCGGCCCTGATTGATCTGGCGCGCAGCACCGGCACCGGCCTCACCACCTTGCCGGCCAACGAAGAGCGCCTGACCCACCGGGTTGGCTGGGCGGAAAAAACCTTTCGCGGCGAAGCCGGGCGCGGCGATGCCGACTACCTGTTCGTGCTGGAAAACGACGAAGGCCGCGTGGTGGGAATCTCCGCCATCGCTGGCGCCGTTGGCCTGCGCGAGCCGTGGTACAACTTCCGGGTTGGGCTGACTGTCAGCGCTTCCCAGGAACTGAATATCTACCGTGAGATACCGACTCTGTTCCTGGCCAACGACCTCACCGGTAATTCCGAATTGTGCTCGTTGTTTTTGCATGCCGATTACCGCAACGGCCTCAACGGTCGCATGCTGGCCAAGGCGCGCATGTTGTTTATCGCCGAGTTCCCGCAACTGTTCGGCAACAAGATCATTGCCGAGATGCGCGGTGTGTCCAACGACGCCGGGCGTTCGCCGTTCTGGGAAAGCCTGGGCCGGCACTTCTTCAAGATGGAGTTCAGCCAGGCCGACTACCTCACGGGCGTGGGCAACAAGGCGTTTATCGCCGAGCTGATGCCCAAGTTCCCGCTGTACAGCTGCTTTCTCTCCGAAGACGCGCGCAATGTGATCGGCAAGGTCCACCCGGACACCGAGCCGGCGCTGAGCATGCTCAAGAGCGAAGGCTTCAGCTACCAGGGCTATGTGGATATTTTCGACGCCGGCCCGGCGGTGGAATGTGAAACCAGCAAGATCCGTGCGGTGCGCGACAGCCAGTCACTGGTGTTGGCCATCGGCACGCCGGGGGACGACGCCACGCCGTTCCTGATCCATAACCGCAAGCGCGAAGAATGCCGTATCACCGCCGCTCCGGCCCGTCTGGCGGCAGGTACGCTGGTGGTCGATCCACAGACCGCCAAGCGCCTGCAATTGGTGGTGGGTGATCAAGTACGTGCTGTTGCGTTGTCTGCTGCTCGGGAGTCCAAATAATGAATTCGCTGTATATCGCAGGTAGCTGGCTGGCTGGCCAGGGTGAGCTGTTTGAATCGCGCAACCCGGTGACTCAGCAAGTGCTGTGGGCTGGCAATGGTGCCAGTGCTGAACAGGTCGAATCCGCCGTGCAGGCTGCGCGTCAGGCATTCCCGGCATGGGCCAAGCGCCCGCTCGAAGAACGCATCAGCGTGCTGGAAACCTTCGCCGCTACGCTTAAAAGCCGTGCCGATGAAATCGCCCGCTGCATTGGCGAAGAAACCGGCAAGCCACTGTGGGAGTCGGCCACTGAAGTCACCAGCATGGCCAACAAGATTGCGATCTCGGTGCAAAGCTACCGCGAGCGTACCGGCGAGAAGAGCGGCCCCCTGGGCGACGCCACCGCTGTGTTGCGCCATAAACCCCACGGTGTGGTGGCGGTATTCGGCCCTTACAACTTCCCTGGGCACTTGCCCAATGGGCACATCGTCCCGGCGTTGCTGGCGGGCAATACCGTGCTGTTCAAGCCGAGCGAGCTGACCCCCAAGGTCGCCGAGCTGACCGTACAGTGCTGGATCGAAGCCGGTTTGCCGGCGGGCGTGCTCAACCTGCTGCAAGGCGCGCGGGAAACCGGCATCGCCCTGGCGGCCAACCCAGGCATCGACGGCCTGTTCTTTACCGGCTCCAGCCGCACCGGCAACCACTTGCACCAGCAATTCTCAGGGCGGCCCGACAAGATCCTGGCCTTGGAAATGGGCGGTAATAACCCGTTGGTCGTGGACGAAGTCGCCGACGTGGATGCGGCGGTGTACACCATCATCCAGTCGGCGTTTATCTCGGCGGGCCAGCGTTGCACCTGCGCGCGCCGCTTGCTGGTGCCGCAAGGTGCCTGGGGCGATGCCTTGCTGGCGCGCCTGGTGGCGGTGAGTGCGAGCATTGAAGTGGGCGCTTTCGATCAGCAACCGGCGCCGTTCATGGGGTCGGTGATCTCCCTGGCTGCGGCCAAAGCCTTGATGCAAGCCCAGGAACTGATGTTGGCCAATGGCGCCGTGGCACTGCTGGAGATGACCCAGCCTCAGGCTCAGGCCGCATTGTTGACCCCTGGAATCATCGACGTAACCGGGGTGACGGAACGTGAAGACGAAGAGCTGTTCGGCCCGCTGCTGCAGGTGATCCGCTATGCGGATTTTGCCGGTGCCATCGCTGAGGCCAACAACACCCAGTACGGCCTGGCCGCTGGCCTGTTGTCGGACTCCGAAGCGCGTTACCAGCAGTTCTGGCTGGAAAGCCGCGCCGGTATCGTCAACTGGAACAAGCAGTTGACCGGCGCTGCCAGTACCGCGCCGTTCGGTGGTGTCGGGGCGTCGGGCAATCATCGCGCCAGTGCCTATTACGCGGCGGATTATTGCGCGTACCCGGTGGCGTCGTTGGAAACGCCAAGCCTGATAGTCCCGGCAACGCTCACGCCAGGTATAACGCTGATCTAAATGTGGGAGCGGGCTTGCTCGCGAATGCGGTGTTTCATTCAATATTTGAAGTGACTGAACCACCGCTTTCGCGAGCAAGCCCGCTCCCACAATGGATCTGTGGTGTATTCAAGTGATTTGATGCCTATAAAAACAGATGTTTGTGGAGCCTCGCCGATGAAATCCTGTGAAGTCAATTTTGACGGTCTAGTGGGGCCGACCCATAACTACGGCGGTTTGTCCTTCGGCAACGTCGCGTCCCAAAGCAACAGCCAGCAGTCTTCCAACCCGAAGGAAGCGGCGTTGCAGGGCCTGCAGAAAATGAAAGCCCTGATGGACATGGGCTTTGTGCAAGGTGTATTGGCGCCCCAGGAGCGCCCGGATGTAGCCGCCTTGCGCAGCTTGGGTTTCAGCGGCACCGACGCTCAGGTGATCGAGCAGGCTGCCAGGCAGGCCATGCCTTTGCTGGTAGCGAGCTGCTCGGCATCCAGCATGTGGGTAGCCAACGCCGCCACCGTCAGCCCAAGTGCCGACACCGCAGACGGCCGTGTGCATTTCACCGCTGCCAACCTCAATTGCAAATACCACCGCAGCATCGAGCACCCCACCACCAGTCGCGTGCTGGGGGCGATGTTCGCCGATGGCAAGCATTTCGCTCACCACGCCGCCTTGCCGGCCGTGGCGCAGTTTGGCGATGAAGGCGCGGCCAACCACACGCGTTTCTGTCGTGAGTACGGCGAGGCGGGCGTGGAGTTTTTCGTCTTCGGCCGTAGTGCTTTCGACCCCCGTTACCCGGCCCCGCAGAAGTACCCGGCGCGCCAGACCCTCGAAGCCTCCCAGGCCGTTGCGCGCCTGCATGGCTTGAAGGATGACGGTGTGGTCTACGCCCAGCAGAACCCGGCGGTGATCGACGCGGGTGTGTTCCACAACGATGTGATCGCGGTGGGCAACGGCGAGGTGCTGTTCTATCACGAGGATGCGTTCCTCAACACCGAACAGATGCTTGCCGAGCTGCACGGCAAGTTGGGCAAGTTGGGCGGCAACTTCCAGTCGGTGTGTGTGCCTCGCGCGTTGGTCAGTGTCGAGGACGCGGTGCGTTCCTACCTGTTCAACAGCCAGTTGCTGACTCGTCCTGACGGTTCGATGCTGCTGATCGTGCCGGAAGAGTGCCGCGCCAATGAGCGCGTGTGGCAGTACCTGCAAGGCCTGACCGCTTCCGGCGGGCTGATTCGCGAGGTCAAGGTCTTCGACCTCAAGCAAAGCATGCAGAATGGCGGTGGGCCGGCGTGCCTGCGCCTGCGTGTGGCGTTGAACGAAACCGAGCTGGCGGCCGTGAACCCAGGGGTTATCATGACTGCGCCGTTGTACGAAACCCTGACCCAATGGGTGGGCAAGCACTACCGTGACAGCCTGCGCGAAACCGACCTGGCTGACCCGCAGTTGCTGCTTGAGTGCCGGACGGCACTGGATGAACTGACGCAGATCCTTAAACTGGGCTCGGTTTATCCTTTCCAGATCAATTAATGCCACACGGCTGAGATATTTTATTTATGACCGACACCCTGAAACTCATCCTTGAAGACACCGACGGCACCCAGCTGGAAACCTCCTGCACCCGCGTCGCCGTGGTCTGGCAGGGCAAGGAGATCTGGATCCAGCACGATGGCCGCGGCCAACTGCTGATTGGCGTAGACGTAGAGGAGGGCGACGCCGAGTACGCCAACCTGCTGATGCGCCCATTGGCCACCAACCTGATGAGCCTGCAACTGGAAATGGAACCGGCCGACGTTGAAGGTGACGACGACGATCACGTCCATGGCCCAGGCTGCAACCACTAAGGAAGCTGCTTATGCTCGCCCTCGGCAAACTGCTTGAACTGACCCTCGCCGGTCGTGAACCGGCGCAAAAAATTCAACTGACTGTCGACGGCGTGCAGATGCGCTGGCTCAGCGAAGGCGCGCTTGAAGTGCGTCCTCCTGAAGCTCTGGACAACGGCAGCGACTTGCTGTTGTCGTCCGGCATCCATGGCAACGAAACCGCGCCGATCGAATTGCTCGACCGCCTGTTGCATGGCATTGCCCGCGGGGAGATCAAACCCCGCACCCGTATTCTGTTCCTGTTCGGTAATACCGAGGCCATGCGCCGCGGTGAGCGTTACCTCGAGCTGGACGTCAACCGGCTGTTCAATGGCCGTCATGAACAAAACATTGGCCCCGAAGCCATGCGCGCCGCCGAGCTTGAGCAATTGGCCCGCAGCTTTTTCAGCCTGCCTGGCCGCTCGCGCCTGCATTACGACCTGCACACCGCGATTCGTGGCTCGAAGATCGAACAATTCGCGCTGTATCCCTGGAAGGAAGGGCGCCAGCATTCGCGCCACGAGCTGGCACGCCTGCGCGCTGCCGGTATACAAGCGGTGTTGCTGCAGAATAAAACCTCGATCACCTTCACCGCGTTTACCTATGAACAGTTGGGCGCCGAGGCCTTCACCCTTGAATTGGGCAAGGCGCGACCATTCGGGCACAACGAGGGTGTAGACGTGCGTCTCCTGGAGGCTCGCCTCACGCAGATCATCGAGGGCACCGAGCCTGTGACCGAGAGCCTGGACGGCCTGCAGCTGTTTGCCGTGTCCCGTGAAGTGATCAAGCACAGCGACGCGTTCCTGTTGCACCTGCCGGCGGATGTGGAAAACTTCTCGCCGTTGGCCAAGGGCTACCTGTTGGCCGAAGACGTGGCCAAGACCCGTTGGGTGATCGAGGAGGAGGGCGCGCATATCATTTTCCCCAACCCGAAGGTCAAGAATGGCCTACGGGCGGGGATATTAATTGTGCCGACCTCAGAAGACGCCGCGGAGCTTAAACAGGGTTAAAGGAATACTGTTTGCGCGGCGGCATGTTCAGTTCTTCGCGGATACCATTCTCACTGAATGACACCGGGTTGGAATTGGTGGGTGGAGTCGACGGGTCGTTGTCGAAGTCGAAAGGGGGGGCGTCTGTAGGCAGGCCCACCGCCTGCAGTTCGCTGTTGCGGATGAGCGGACGGGCCTTGTCGCCGTCGACACCGTCCTCGCTGTATCCTGGCAGGGTGGTTCCGGTGACCGCGTTGTACGCATGGCACAGCTCGTGATAAAGCAACGGTATGTTGGTCATTCGATTGCCGATGAACGTCGGATTGTAGTAGATCGAACCACCGTAGGCCGGTATGCCCCGTTGATTATTCTCAATGAATGACCTGGGTTCCGATTCGTTGCTCGGCGCAAACAGCCCGTTGCTCTCATCTTGCAACTCATAGATATTGATTGGGGTGCCGCCTATCAATTGCGCGGCGTACAGCGCTTGCAGCAATTGTTGCCCGTTCGGCGATTGGGCCAGCAGCGAGAGGTCATCGTTTACTCGTTGTTGAAACTGGAGGCTACCGACTACTCGAACGCCGCTGTGGATCAGAGGGTAGTAATTGATATCGGTCACCCGCGCTTGCTGGACATCTATTGGCGAGCTGTTCCCTGATGTGGAAGCGGGCACGCTGAACTGCTGCGCAGCAACAAGGATGGTGTTGGAGTCTTTGAAGACTATGTCCCTCGGCTTGAGCTGAAGTGCCAGATCCATGCCGTGTCCGGCATACATCACATTGCTGTGCGGGCCTGCCTGTAAAATATCATCGCCTGGCCCACCCACCAGGATGTTGTGCTTGCCTCCCCCTGTCAGATGATCATGGCCCTCTCCGCCATTGATAAAGGCCTGCCCTTGGGCGCCAATGACGGTATCGTCCCCCGCGCCGGAGTAGACCGTCATGTCACCGTCGGCGAGGGCAACAACCTTGTCGTTTCCATCACCTGCCTCGATATAGCAGGCGCCTCGCCGAGTCAGGATCATATCTTCGCCGGGGCCGGCGAAAATGCGCGAGTAGCCGCCTCCGGCCCAGATGCGATCACTGCCTTCACCGGCGTCGATCAGGATGGGGTGGGTGACATCGTCGGCAACATTAATTAGGTCATCACCGCCCTGTGTCCGGAACACCACGAACTGATTGAGCCCGTTCAGGGTGACATGGAAACGTTGCGTATTGACTATGACGCTGAGGCCTTCACCTTCGCCTTGCGCGGGGAGGTCGACGCAGATTCGGTCGGCTTTATCGGTGGTTGTGAACACAAGGTAATCGTGCAGTTCATCGGCCAATTCGCGCTCGACAAGCACGGTATTATCGGCATGCAGCGTGATGAACGCTAACGGCAGTTGGGCGTGCGGGCCCCTTTGGAGGTTTTTGGTGCGGTTGATGGGGTCGCTGATTCGTCCGTCAATCATCCAGACGTTATCGGGAGCGCGCGGAGCGCTTGGAAGGGTAATCTCAGACATGCTGACTCCGTTGATGATGGGAACTCTTTTGAGGTAAACCTCAAAACCATTACATCGTCGGTACATCAATCACTGGTTTTACTTATATATATGCCCTGTCGATCCAAGGAAACTCGGCTGGACAGGGCTCGGATGCAATCAGCTAACGCGCTTTTGCGGCTCGCTTTGATAGATCGCCCGCACTTTGTGCAGGGTATCGGCGCAGGTGCGCGCAGCTTCCTGACCCTTGTGCACGAAGTGCTCATAGAAGAACGTGGTGTGCTCGCTGCCGGCATGGAAGTGGTGCGGCGTCAGGGACACCGAGAACACCGGCACTTCAGTTTCCAACTGCACCTGCATCAGGCCGCTGACCACCGATTGCGCGACGAATTCGTGACGGTAGATGCCACCGTCCACCACCAGCGCGGCAGCGACGATCCCCGCGTAACGGCCGGTCTTGGCCAGCAACTTGGCGTGTAGGGGCATTTCAAAGGCGCCGCCGACTTCGAAGAAGTCGATGTCCGATTCCTGATAACCCTGGGCGATCATTTCGGCGAGGAAGCCTTTGCGCGATTGGTCGACAATATCCTTGTGCCAGCAGGCCTGGATAAACGCGACGCGCTCGCCGTGATGGTTTTTGCTTTTGCTGTCGATTGCGGTGGGTTGCATGTTCTGACTCCTGTTTAAGAAAAAAACAGGGCGTTATGAATCGAATGGGATTTAAGGGTACGCATGCGCAAACAGGCGCGCGGCCCTTAGGTGCCAATCCCGTTCTCTCTTCATCCGGACTATGACCGTCGGCCCCGGGATCACACCGGGTCTGCTGACCTTGTCGCCGTCCTGCCTGAGCAGTTCAAGGCGCCAAGCGCTCGCGGGCTATGCACATTGCGTGCAATTACCGCCGGTGGGGAATTGCACCCCGCCCTGAGAACGTTGCCGCCAGAACCCTGGCGGCGGAGAGTTTTTAACATGGTTTTTCGAAAACTGCACGGCTGCCGTCTCGATAACTTATATCGGTTTGATTGGTTGGTATTCGAATGAATGCAATAGGGGCTTGATATTCCGTGGCTTTGCCCGCAGTAATCACACACAAAAGGACTTATCCACTCCGTTAGAGGCCCCCTTCATGACCGTGATCGACCTGCGCAGCGACACCGTGACCCAACCTACCCCCGGCATGCTCGACGCAATGGCCAGCGCCGTCAGCGGCGATGATGTTTATGGTGAAGACCCCAGCGTTAACCGCTTGGAGGCCGAGTTGACCAAGCGCCTGGGCTTTGCCGCGGCGCTGTTCGTACCCACCGGCACCATGAGCAACCTCCTGGCGTTGATGGCTCACTGTGAGCGCGGCGAGGAATACATCGTCGGCCAGCAGGCCCACACCTACAAATACGAAGGTGGCGGTGCGGCGGTGCTGGGGTCGATCCAGCCGCAGCCCCTGGAGGTTCAAGCTGATGGCTCCCTTGATCTGAACCAGGTGCTTGCAGCCATCAAGCCCGACGACTTCCACTTCGCGCGCACGCGCCTGCTGGCGCTGGAAAACACCATGCAGGGCAAAGTGCTGCCGCTGGATTATCTGGCCAAGGCCCGGGCATTTACCCACGAGCACGGCCTGGCCCTGCACCTGGATGGCGCCCGCCTTTACAACGCAGCAGTCAAGCTGGGGGTGGATGCGAGAGAAATCGCCCAGCACTTCGATTCGGTGTCGGTGTGCCTGTCCAAGGGCCTCGGCGCGCCGGTCGGTTCGGTGCTGTGTGGCTCGGCGGCGCTGATCGCCAAGGCTCGGCGCTTGCGCAAGATGGTCGGCGGCGGCATGCGCCAGGCCGGCTCACTGGCGGCGGCGGGGTTGTATGCTCTGGATCATCAGGTGCAGCGCCTGGCTGACGACCATGCCAACGCGCAATGGCTGGGCGATGAGTTACGCAAGGCCGGCTACAGCGTCGAGCCGGCGCAGACCAATATGGTGTATGTGCAGGTAGGCGATCAGGCGCAGGCGCTGAAGGCCTTTGCGGCCGAGCGTGGGGTCAAGTTGAGTGCCGCGCCGCGCCTGCGCATGGTCACCCATCTGGACGTCAGCCGGGCGCAGATCGAGCAAGTGCTGCAGACATTCGTCGCGTTTTCGCAGAAATGACAGTGCAGGCCGTCTAATTGACTGTTTCTATCACATAAACACGCTGTACCACCGGCAAAGGGCCGATATAATGCGGCCCTTTGCCGTCGCTCCGTCTGATGATGTTGCGCACTGGCCTTTGGCCGCAGCCTCCGTGGAAGAACCTAATGAAAAGCGCAGAAATCCGTGAAGCCTTCCTTCGCTTCTTCGAAGAGCAAGGTCACACCCGTGTAGCCTCCAGCTCCTTGATCCCAGGAAATGACCCAACCCTGCTGTTCACTAACGCGGGGATGAACCAGTTCAAGGACTGCTTCCTGGGCCAGGAAAAGCGCGCCTACACCCGCGCTACCAGCAGCCAGAAGTGCGTACGCGCCGGCGGCAAGAACAGTGACCTGGAAAACGTCGGCTACACCGCTCGTCACCACACCTTTTTCGAGATGCTGGGTAACTTCAGCTTCGGCGACTATTTCAAGAAAGACGCGATCACGTTCGCCTGGACGTTCCTCACCGGCGTGCTGAAGCTGCCCAAGGAAAAGCTCTGGGTCACCGTGTACGCGACGGACGATGAAGCGTATGACATCTGGACCCAGGAAATCGGTGTACCTGCCGAGCGCATGATCCGTATCGGTGACAACAAAGGCGCGCCCTACGCGTCCGATAACTTCTGGACCATGGGCGATACCGGCCCGTGCGGCCCGTGCACCGAGATTTTCTACGATCACGGCGACGATATCTGGGGTGGCCCGCCAGGTTCGCCGGAAGAAGACGGCGACCGTTACATCGAGATTTGGAACAACGTGTTCATGCAGTTCAACCGCACCGCCGATGGCGTGTTGCATCCGCTGCCGGCACCGTCGGTGGACACCGGCATGGGCCTGGAGCGGATCAGTGCGGTGATGCAGCACGTTCACTCCAACTACGAAATCGACCTGTTCACCAACCTGCTGAGCGCCTCGGCGGCGGCCATTGGCTGCGCCAATGAAGGCCAGTCTTCGCTCAAGGTGGTGTCGGACCACATCCGTTCCTGCGGTTTTCTTATCGCCGACGGCGTGCTGCCGTCCAACGAAGGCCGTGGCTACGTGCTGCGTCGCATCATCCGTCGCGCGTGCCGCCACGGTAACAAGCTGGGCGCTACCGGCAGCTTCTTCTACAAGATCGTGGCCGCGCTGGTTGCCGAGATGGGCGATGCCTTCCCGGAACTCAAGCAACAGCAAAGCAACATCGAGCGGGTGCTCAAGGCTGAAGAGGAGCAATTCTCCAAGACCCTGGAGCATGGCCTGAAGATTCTGGAACAGGACCTGGCTGAGCTCAAAGGCACCGTGGTGCCGGGTGATGTGGTGTTCAAGTTGTACGACACCTATGGTTTCCCGATGGACCTGACTGCCGACATCGCCCGCGAGCGTGAGTTGACCGTCGACGAAGCCGGTTTCGAGCGTGAGATGGAAGCCCAGCGCGTGCGCGCACGTTCGGCCAGCTCCTTTGGCCTGGACTACAACACCCTGGTCAAGGTTGACGTACCGACCGAGTTCACCGGCTACAAGGCGACTGCGGGCTCGGCCAAGATCGTCGCCATCTATAAAGACGGCAAGTCGGTCGACGTGTTGAGCGAAGGTGAAGAGGCGGTTGTGGTACTGGACCAGACGCCTTTCTATGCCGAGTCGGGTGGCCAGATTGGCGATTGCGGTTTCCTGAGCTCGACATCCGGTCGTTTTGATGTGCGCGACACCACCAAGACCGGCGGGGCTTTCCTGCATCACGGTGTGCTGGTGCTGGGCAACTTGACCGTGGGCGCACCGGTAGACACCCAGGTGGATGCCGACGTACGGCATGCCACGGCGTTGAACCATTCGGCCACTCACTTGCTGCACGCCGCGCTGCGCCAGGTACTGGGCGAGCACGTGCAGCAAAAAGGTTCGTTGGTGGACAGCCAGCGCCTGCGTTTTGACTTCAGCCACTTTGAAGCGATCAAGCCTGAGCAGATCAAGGCCCTGGAAGACATCGTCAACGCCGAGATTCGCAAGAATACCCCGGTTGAAACCGAAGAAACCGATATCGAGACCGCCAGGAATAAAGGTGCCATGGCGCTGTTTGGCGAGAAGTACGGCGACGAAGTCCGCGTACTGAGCATGGGCGGCAGCTTCTCGGTAGAACTCTGTGGTGGCATCCACGCCAACCGCACCGGCGATATCGGCCTGCTGAAGATCATCAGCGAAGGTGGTGTGGCCTCGGGCGTACGTCGTATTGAAGCGGTAACCGGTGCTGCGGCCCTGGCTTACCTCAATGCAGCCGAAGAACAACTCAAGGAAGCGGCCGGCCTGGTCAAGGGCAGCCGCGACAACCTGATCGACAAGCTGTCCGCCGTACTGGAGCGCAACCGTGCGCTGGAGAAACAGCTGGAGCAGTTGCAGGCCAAGGCGGCGAGCGCTGCGGGCGATGACCTGTCGGCCGCGGCGGTTGACGTCAAGGACGTAAAAGTCCTGGCTGCGCGCCTGGACGGCCAGGATGGCAAGGCGCTGTTGGCCTTGGTCGATCAGTTGAAGAACAAGCTCGGCCGCGCAGTGATCCTGCTCGGCAGTGTCCATGAGGATAAGGTCGTTCTGGTTGCTGGTGTAACCAAGGACCTGACTGGCCAACTCAAAGCCGGTGATTTGATGAAGCAAGCCGCTGCGACAGTGGGCGGCAAGGGCGGTGGTCGTCCGGACATGGCGCAAGGCGGTGGTGTCGATGCCGCAGCGCTGGACGCGGCCCTGGCCTTGACCGTGCCATTTGTCGAGGCAGGTATTTAAAGCACTGTTAACCGGCCGGTGGTCTAGTCACGGGCTTGTTCAGTGCAGGTGGATTGGATATTAGGCGCCCCTTTACGGGCTGAGGCGGCTTGGAAATGGCTTTGATCGTACAGAAATTTGGAGGCACCTCGGTTGGTTCTGTCGAAAGAATCGAGCAGGTCGCCGACAAGGTTAAGAAGTTCCGCGATGCTGGTGATGACCTGGTAGTGGTGCTGTCGGCCATGAGTGGCGAGACCAATCGCCTGATCGATCTGGCCAAAGCCATCAGCGGTGATCAACAGCCGCTGCCGCGTGAGCTGGATGTGATCGTCTCCACGGGCGAGCAGGTGACCATTGCGCTGTTGGCCATGGCGCTGAACAAGCGTGGCGTGCCAGCGGTGTCCTACACTGGTAGCCAGGTGCGCATTCTTACAGACAGCGCACATACCAAGGCGCGGATCCTGCAAATTGATGATCAGAAAATTCGTACTGATCTGAAAGCAGGGCGCGTGGTAGTTGTAGCGGGTTTCCAGGGCGTGGATGAGCACGGCAACATCACCACGCTGGGTCGTGGCGGTTCGGACACCACCGGTGTGGCCCTGGCGGCAGCGCTCAAGGCGGACGAATGCCAGATCTATACCGATGTGGATGGCGTCTACACCACTGACCCACGCGTCGTGCCCGTGGCCCAGCGACTGGACAAGATCACCTTTGAAGAAATGCTGGAAATGGCCAGCCTTGGTTCCAAGGTGTTGCAGATTCGTGCGGTGGAGTTCGCCGGCAAGTACAACGTTCCGCTGCGCGTATTGCACAGCTTCAAGGAGGGTCCGGGCACCCTCATTACTATTGATGAAGAGGAATCCATGGAACAGCCGATCATTTCCGGCATCGCTTTCAATCGCGATGAAGCCAAGCTGACGATCCGTGGCGTGCCAGACACCCCCGGCGTGGCTTTCAAGATTCTGGGTCCTGTCAGCGATGCGAATGTTGAAGTCGACATGATCGTGCAGAACGTTTCGCACGATAACACCACCGATTTCACCTTCACCGTGCACCGCAACGAATACGATGCAGCATTGAGAATCCTGCAGAACACTGCGAGCGAGATTGGCGCCCGTGAAGTGGTCGGCGATACCAAGATTGCCAAGGTGTCGATCGTCGGGGTGGGCATGCGTTCCCATGCTGGCGTTGCCAGCCGTATGTTCGGGGCTCTTGCCAAAGAAGGTATCAACATCCAGATGATTTCCACCTCGGAAATCAAAGTCTCGGTCGTCCTCGAAGAGAAGTACCTGGAGCTGGCTGTACGCGCGCTGCATACGGCTTTTGAGTTGGATGCGCCGGCCCGACAGGGCGAGTGATGCATTGCCAGGAAGGCGCGGTTTACCGCGCCTTTCATTTTTTTGTGGGGTACATGGTCTTTTGCATGGGCTCGACAATACTTAGCGAGTAGGGCTACGACCTTTTGGTTGTAGGTCGAATGCTTTTTTTTTGCAGACTGTTGTTCCTGAACTGAAATGCGTGAGGTGAAAGGTATGCTGATTCTGACTCGTCGTTGCGCAGAAAGCCTGATTATCGGTGATGGCGAAATCACTGTGACCGTGCTCGGCGTCAAAGGCAATCAAGTACGTATTGGGGTTAACGCTCCGAAAGAGGTGGCGGTCCACCGCGAGGAAATCTACCTGCGGATCAAGAAAGAGAAGGACGAAGAACCAAGCCTTTAATTTTTATCGTTTTTTATGTTTGCAAACGGGGAGGAACGTGGTTAATATACGCCCCGTGTTGCGGAGAGCTGGCCGAGTGGCCGAAGGCGCTCCCCTGCTAAGGGAGTACACCTCAAAAGGGTGTCGGGGGTTCGAATCCCCCGTTCTCCGCCATTATTTGCTTAGTACGTTGCAATCTGGTTTTTTCGGTAAGTTGTTGAAAATACTCGAAAAAATAGCTTTACATAGAGATTGAACGGCCTATAATGCGCGGCAACAAATGCACTCGTAGCTCAGCTGGATAGAGTACTCGGCTACGAACCGAGCGGTCACAGGTTCGAATCCTGTCGAGTGCACCATTTAAGAGTTAGTTGCAGCGATGCAGGTAGCTTGGCTTCAACCAGTTGTGATCTGGTCTAAAAACACAATCTGCACTCGTAGCTCAGCTGGATAGAGTACTCGGCTACGAACCGAGCGGTCACAGGTTCGAATCCTGTCGAGTGCACCAT
>NZ_JBXAJM010000025.1:0-3836 GCF_058797315.1 Pseudomonas sp. GW823-FHT02F05 | reverse complement strand
CCATACAAACAAAAAGCCCGCCTAGTGCGGGCTTTTTGCCGTCTGGGGTTTGTATAGGCTTTATCCGGCGTCCTCCTTTTTCTCCCTCCTCATGTGTTTTCCCATGCGTCTGCGTCGTCGCAGTTCATAGATGCAGCCAATACTGAGCTTTGGCGTGCAAGCGCTTGTTCTTTCCAGTTTTTTAACGTTTAAAACGTCCGGGCGGTGTATCATGCGCCCGTCAGCCCCGCCGGGGCTTGTGGAATACCTCCATGGACTTACCCAGTAGTTACTCAGTACCCCGTTTTACCAATCATGAATTGACTGATTGATCCTTCCGGCGTGCCCCGCTGCTGGGAGTGGAGTTCGCCTATGACCGAAGTAGAAGTAAAGAAAACACAAGAAAGCCTGCAGGATCGTCTGGCTCAAGTTATCGAGCTGCTGCAGCGCCAGCGCGTGGTCGAAGACCTCACGCACCGCCAGGAAGGTCCGAACCACGACCGCGTCGAAAACCTGGTTCACCGGCAAAACCTCGTCGAGTTGCAACGCAAGCTCGATGACCTGCACTCCGCCGACGTCGCCTACATTCTTGAAGCCTTGCCGTTGGATGACCGACTGACCCTGTGGCAGTTGGTGAAGGCTGATCGCGACGGTGACATCCTTCTGGAAGTATCGGACTCGGTGCGTGAGACGCTCATCGCCGACATGGATGACCACGAACTCCTGGCTGCCGCCAAGGAGATGGATGCGGACGAGCTTGCTGACCTGGCCCCTGAGCTGCCCCGTGATGTTGTCCATGAGTTGATGGAAGCGCTCGACACGCAGCAGCGTGAGCGTGTGCGTTCCGCGCTGTCGTACGACGAGGATCAGGTCGGCGCCCTGATGGACTTCGAGATGGTCACCATCCGCGAAGACGTCAGCCTGGAAGTGGTGCTGCGTTACCTGCGCCGCCTCAAAGAGTTGCCCGGCCACACCGACAAATTGTTTGTGGTCGACTATGAGGGCATCCTCAAAGGCGTTTTGCCGATCAAGCGCCTGCTGGTCAATGATCCGGAGAAAAAAGTTGCTGACCTGATGGCCAGCGATACCGTGAGCTTCCACCCGGACGAAGATGCCTACGACGCGGCCCAGGCATTCGAGCGTTACGACTTGATCTCGGCTCCGGTGGTTGATAAGAACGGCAAGTTGATCGGTCGTCTGACCATCGATGAAATCGTCGACTTGATCCGTGAGGAAAGTGAAACCGAAGTCCTCAACATGGCGGGTTTGCGTGAAGAGGAAGATATTTTCGCGTCGGTCTGGCGTTCACTGCATAACCGCTGGGCTTGGCTGGCTATCAATCTGATTACCGCGTTTATCGCTTCTCGCGTGATCGGGTTGTTTGAAGGCTCCATCGAGAAGCTGGTTGCCTTGGCGGCGTTGATGCCGATTGTGGCGGGCATTGGCGGCAACTCCGGGAACCAGACCATCACCATGATCGTGCGCGCCATGGCGCTGGACCAGGTCAGTACCGCCAATTCCTCACGGCTGTTGCGCAAGGAACTGGCTGTAGGCCTCATAAACGGATTGGTGTGGGGGGGCGTGATTGGCGTGGTGGCCTACTTGCTCTACGGCAGTTGGTCCCTAGGTGTGGTCATGACTGCGGCCATGACCCTTAACCTGTTGCTGGCGGCCTTGATGGGGGTATTGATCCCCATGACCCTGGCGCGTCTAGGTCGCGATCCCGCCATGGGTGCCAGTGTGATGATCACGGCCATGACTGACAGTGGTGGTTTCTTCATCTTCTTGGGCCTGGCAACGATCTTCCTGCTCTGACCCTTCCCGCGGGGGCAAACCTGCCCTCGCTTTGCTTCTTATTCCCAAACTCGACGCAAAAAAAAAGCCAGCACAGGGCTGGCTTCGGCTTTCAGGTGTCAATCAATTGGCTTCTGCGGCCGCCTCCACGTCGTGCGCGATCAGCGAGACGAGAGCATTTTGCTGGCGGTGGGAGAGTTGACGAAAACGCTGCAGCAGTTCGCGTTCGTGCAGTGACAGCTCGGGGCTGTCCAGGCGCATGCTCAACTCTTCACCCAAGGCACCTTCCTGAATAAGGCTTTGTTCCAGGCGTGCGATGATTTCGGAGTTCATGCTGCGGTGATGATTGCGAGCCACCTCGGCAATGCGTTCCCGCATTCCGTCTGGCAGACGTACGACGAATTTGTCAGCCGTACGGCTGGAATAAATTGCCTGTTTCAATGGGCGCATATATTTAACCGGTTAGTTCAGGGGAGCGGTTTCTGGAATTGGCCGCAAGATGAGTGTTAAGACAAGGCTCACGACCAAAGTTCAACGCGAATTGCAAAGAGGCCGCATCATGCCTCAGATTTGCCATTTCATTGGCGTCAATTCTGTGACAAATATTGAACCGCCTACAGGCTTTATGCCAGTACTGATTTGCGTTTTTGCGGACTGGTTGGAAAAATTTCCCGCAGCTGCAGCGAAGCTCGGCAACCTTCGTCCAGGCCAGCGCGGAATCTGAGTCGAAGGGTGTCCTTTCTATAGGGATATGGCCTTTTGCCCGCAAGCTTAAGGTTAGTAGCTGTTCGGCTATTTACGAGTGTCAGGCGACATAAGGTAGGGCGAAGGGCGGCGGGGGAGGGCTAGCGAAGGAGTGGATCGAATTTGATTCGGCGACCCTTGATGAGTGCCATTATCAGTAGGCTGCCCAGCACGGCGCTTGCGACGAAGGCTAGGGTTTGAGCTTGTTGTGAGGTGGCTCCCAGGCCTAGTGCGGCGGACATGAGGGTCAGGCACAGAAATAACCAGGCAGATTTGGACATGAATATTTTCTCAGAAAACCCAATGCTCGGCCGCTGGGGCAGATTGGGTTTCTTGGGTCAGGCGGATGGGGGGCTGGGGGTTGGCAGTCATCAGTGCGAGTTGAGGGCGCTGTTGCAGATGGTGGGGAATGGCTTGGCTGATTTGCGCGCCGTCTTCAGTATTGGTCGGCTGAAAATGAAACGTCACCACCGCGGCCAGTGCCACAGCGTTCAGTGCTAATAGAAGGGCGCTGTTCATAGTCATGGTCTCCACGGTGCCTGGAACGATTGGTTGTGTATGTATGACTTTGCAGATGTCGTGCCAACCTATTAGGCCAATAAAAACAAAGAGTTAGATTTGATTTGTGGGGTTTTGAGGTTGCAGTTTGCAATGATGGCATATTGGCGCAGTGCAATTTGCACGATGCATCTGAAGGCTTTGGTCTGCAGGGAGAGGCTTTGAATGCATTCGCAGGGATCGGCCTACATTCAAAATGCCAACGGACGACATGACAAAACCAGCCTCGGCCGTTAAGATGCACGCCGTCTGTCGCTAGCCCTTCCGGGTAAGCATTTGGCATTTGTCCCAGTAGCTCAATTGGATAGAGCATCCCCCTCCTAAGGGGAAGGTTGGCCGTTCGAACCGGCCCTGGGACACCATCTCTGTTGAGCTTTCCCTTTCCGGTATTCGCCGGTCTAAAAAAACAGTCTTTCTCGCTCCTCGCTTTCGCAGGTCTCGGCCGGGCTTCTTCCGGTTGGAGTTCGATGCATTTGTGTGGGAGGGGGTATTCACGCCCCAGGGCTATACGCTTCTTCTTATATAGAAGAGGCGGCGAGGCATCCTGATTTTATAGGCGAATGGGTTTTTAGCTTTTTTGCGGATAAGGGGTTGACGTTCATGGCGATCCCTGTAGAATTCGCCTCCCGCTTACGAGAGATCGCAAGCGCAAGTGGTTGAAGTTGTTGAGGAAATCTTCGAAAGCTTCTGAAAATAACCACTTGACAGCAAATGAGGCTGCTGTAGAATGCGCGCCTCGGTTGAGACGAAAGATCTTAACC